>NZ_JAGPUP010000515.1:0-42776 GCF_018069605.1 Microvirga sp. HBU67558
CGAGCCACCGAGATACCATTGGTTCTCGGGATAATAATTGAGCCCGACCATATCGAGACAGTCCGGTGCTCCACCCAGCTCGGGCTCCTTCGCCCCGCAGAGGATGTCGAGCGCTTCGAACTGGGACTGCTGATAGACCTGCGCGCTTCTGGCGTGCTCGTCGTCTCCGAGGCCCGCTTCCACATTGATCAGCGGTTCCGCCGTGATGAAGCGCGCCCTCGGATCGACGGCGCGGATCGCCCCGATGGCGGCGATCGTCGCGCGCACGAGCTGGCGTTTGAGCTCGGCACCCCGGCCATGACCGCACGGGTTGAAGCGTCCGACCTCGCCCCCCGCCCACGCCCAGTAGGAAATTTCGTTGACGGGACAGTAGACCGGCACCTGCCGGCACTCCTCCTTGACCAGCCGGGCTGCCGCGGACGCGAAGCGCGCGAAGCGGTCGATGAAGGCCGGCGACCAGATGTCCAGATCATCGGGATAGCCGTAATGGCACAGATCCCAGATGATGCGCGTCCCGGTGCCTTCCGCGGCCCGCAGCATCGGCAGGAAGCTGCTCCAGTCGTCGCGGCCGGGCGCCGTTTCGATGAGGTGCCACCGCAATCCATCGCGCGCCGCATGAATGCCGTGCTCGGAGAGAAGTTCGTAATCCTGGGCCGCGAGCCGGTCATGATCAGTGCTGGCGAGAAGATCGAGTCGTCGACCGTCCCAGCGCCGGTGGCTTGAACACTCGAAACCGCCGAGAAAGAAGCTTCCAAATGGGGAAGCGTTATCAGGTGAGATCATACGGACGAACGCTCCAACCCTGCACAAGGAGGGGTTAGCCTGATCGGCTCGGACATTGAAAGAAGCTCGCCGGCTGAAGACAGCCGGACTGTTCCTGCTCACGCAAACAAGTTGACTGAGCTGCAACCCGGCTACCAACAATGGGCCTGGCAACTTGTTCCAGTTCCCGTGAGAGAAGAAACCCGGATGCTTCGAACAACTTCGGCAGACGGCGTGTTCCTTGCCGCATGCCGCAATCCGGAAAAGTGCTCGCGCGAAAAGCCAAGCTTCTCATACGTTAATGCGGCCCGTCCGGGGAGTTTCCATCCTGGCGAATGCCGGGCAGCCCGATCATCGAACGAGATGTGCGATCATGGCGGGAGACGACCGTGGTCGGGGCGAACCTCTTGATCGAGTCGATCGCCCTGCGGGACGCGCTACACTCGAAGCAGGAGGCTCGTTTGGGTGAGATGGTCTTGTCGAGCACGATCCTGGGCGTTGTCGGCGCGACCGCACGGATCCGCTATCGTCCTCGATCCGATGGCCCGACGAGCGCGCTCACGCAGCCGATCATCGAACGCCGTTCAAGGCGAGATAGGTGCGGATGACCTGACTGTCGTCCTCATGGCCGTCCCCGCGCCCGGACGCCGCCAGGAACATCTGATGGGCCGCTGCGGCCAGGGGCAGAGCCGCCCTGGTGTCCCGGCCGGCATCGAGCACGATGCCGAGATCCTTGACGAAGATGTCGACCGCGCTGGTGACCTCGGGCTGCTCTTGGAGCATGCGCGGCCCCCGGTCCTTGAGCATCCAGCTCGAGGCCGCGGACCCGCTCATGATCTGCAGCAGGATGTCGAGATCGACGCCGACCTTGGACGCAAGAGCGAACGCCTCGGCGACGACCGCGATGTGAACGCCGCACAGAAGCTGGTTGACGGTCTTGACCATGGCGCCCTGTCCCGGGCGCTCGCCCACATGGAAGACCTTGTCGCCCATGGCGTCGAAGACGGGCTTTGCGAGATCGAACGTGTCGCGGGGTCCGGCCGCCATGATGGTCAGCGTCGCTCCCTTGGCGCCAGCCACCCCGCCCGACACGGGAGCGTCGACCAGGCGCCTTCCGGCGCGCTGGACTCGTGCTTCGATGGCTTCCACGGCCGAAGGAGGGCAGGTCGCCATGAGGGCGACCACGCCGCCGTCGCGGAGCGACTCCAGGGCGCCGCCCTCGAACAGCACGGCCTCGGCCTGGGCGGCGTTCACCACCATCAGGATCAAGACATCCGCGTCATGGGCCGCGTCACGCGCGCTGCCCGCGCGCCGGCCTCCGGCCCCTTCGAGCGTCGCGAGGGCGTTGGCGTTCAGGTCGAACCCGGTGACGTCGAATCCCTTTCGCACGAGGTTCGAGGCCATCGGCAGTCCCATGGCGCCAAGGCCGACAAAAGCAATCCGAGTCATGTTCCTGATCCCTCGCTTCGTGCCTATCGGTACTGTGCCGGCCGGAGAGCTGACAAGGGGAGAGCGTCCCGCTCGTTCTAAAGTAGGACGCTCCGATGCTTCTTCTCTCATGAGAGCATCGTTGATTGCGCAAAACCGTGTCCAGTTTTCGCGCGATGCTCTGGCTTCAGTAGATCGTCAGGGCGGGAATGTAGCTGACGGCGAGAAGCACCAGCATGGCCACGCCGAAGAACGGCCACAGCTCTCGGGTCGTGTCCGCCAGGGACGATCGCGCGATCGACGAGGAGATGAACAGCGTCGTGCCGATCGGGGGCGTGTAGAGTCCAATGCCGAGATTGAGCACCATGATGATGCCGAGCTGCACCGGATCGAGTCCGATCGTCGCCGCCAGGGGCACGAAGATCGGCCCGAGGAGCAGGATCGCCGGCGGCAGGTCCAGCGGCATGCCGACGACCAGCAGCAGGATGTTCATGGCCAGGATCACCAGCAGGGGATTGCTGATCGTGGCCGTGACCCACTCGGCGAAGCGGATCGGAACCTCGTCGAAGGTCAGGATCCAGCCCACGATGGCGCTGCCCATGATCACCAGCATGACGACCCCGGTCGCGACGCCGGACTCGATCAGGCTGTGGTAGAAGCGCTTCCAGGTGAGGTCGCGGTAGAAGAGGGCGCTGAGGGCCAGCGCATAGACGACGGCCAGGACGGAGATCTCGGTCGGCGTGGCGATGCCGAAACGCAGACCGAGCAAGATGAGGATCGGCATCAGGAGGGCGGGACCGCTCAGCACCGCCAGCTTGAGAAGCTCCATCCGGCTGACGGCCGGGTCCTCCGAGTGGATGCCGCGCCGCCGCGCGATCCAGCTGCAGGTCAGGACGAAGCCGCCGGCCATCAGGATGCCCGGCAGAATGCCCGCCGTGAACAGATCCGCGATGCTGACGCCGCTGACGAGGGAGTAGAGGATCAGCGGGATCGACGGAGGAATGAGGATGTCGATCACCGCCGAGGTGGCATTGTTGGCCGCGCACAGCCCGGCCGGGTAGCCCTGCTTCTTCTGCCAGGGAATCAGCACCGAGCCCAGCGCGCTGGCATTGGCGACCGCGCTTCCGGAGACGCCGCCGAACACCACGGAGGCGACGACGGTTGTCGAGAGCGGACCGCCGCGCCAGCGCTGCATCGACTTGGTGGCGAAGGACAGAAGCTCGTGCCCCAGCTTGCCGCCGAGCATCAGGCTGCCGGCCATCATGAAGAAGGGCAGGGCCAGCATCGGGAAGGACTGCGTCTGCTGGTACATCTGCTGCGCGACGATCATCAGGGGCAGCTCGCCCTGCCAGGCAAGCGTCGCTCCGGCGGCGATCACCAGGGCGTGGCCCACGGGGATCGCCAGCAGCATGAGGATCGTGAAGACGATGATGAGAACGATGCTCATATGCCGGTCTCCTCCGGATCGGGGGTCGGCATGGCCTCGGGGCCGATTACGGCGACCCGCAGGGCAAGCGCGAAGGTGGTCAGGATGACGGCGATGCAGCCCAGCGCCAGAGCGTAATAGCTGTAGCTGCTCGACAGGCCGAGCACGGGGCTCGTCTCGATGGACACGATGTCGGCGACGCCGAGCGCTTCCCAGGCCAGGACGGCATAGGACGCCATGATGATGGCATGGCCGACAAGGAGCATGATGCGGGCACCGTTCCGGCTCAGGCGGGACAGGACGGACTCGACCGCCATGTGGCCGCCCTTCTGAACAGCGAGCGCCACGCCGGCCATGATGAACCACGGAAAGAGGCGCTCGGGCAGTTCCTGGGCGAAGCGGAAGCCGCCGCTCTCCAGGACGTAGCGGGCGACGACATTCGCCGTGAGGATCGCCAGCAGGGCGATTCCGGTGAGCAGGATCACCGCCTGGCAGGCGAAGGCCACCGCGCGGTCGATGATCCTGGCCAGGGCGAGCGCGCCGCTCCCCGTGGCCAGCTCACGCTCGTGGTGGGGGAGAGGGGCGACGCGCGTCATGGCGTCAGCTCCGGGCGGTTTTCGCGAGCCGGTCGACGAACTCGCCGAAGGGCTTCGCGCGCCAGGTGTCGACCACCTTGGCGGAGGCCTCGCGGAAGGCCGGCTTGTCGACCTCGTTGACGGCGAGCTTCGGATTGGCCCGGAACTCGCTGTTGAACTTGGCCTCGTTCTCGGCGAACAGCTTGCGCTGCAGGTCGCCCGCCTCCTTGGCGGCCGCCTTGATGATCTCCCGGTCGGCGGCGGGCAGCCGCGTCCAGGTGATCTGCGACATGAGGAACGGCGAGCTCTCCCATTTGTGGCCCGAGAGGCTGATGAACTTGTTCACCTCGAACAGCTTGGAGCTGGCGATATTCGTCAGCGGGTTCTCCTGCCCGTCCACGACGCCCTGCTGCAGGGCGACATAGAGCTCGCCGAAGCTGATCTGTTCGGTGCCGGCCCCGAGCGCCTGGAAGATGTCGATGGTCATCGGGTCGGGCGGCGTGCGGATCTTCAGGCCCTTCAGGTCGGCCGGCTTGGCGACGGGCCGCTTGCTGTTGGTGATGTGGCGGATGCCGTTGTCCCACCAGCCGAGGGGAACCATCTGGACCTTGGAGAAGCGCTGGGCGAGCTCCTCGCCGATCGGGCCTTCCAGCACCTTGAAGGCCGCGGCGCTGTCCTCGAACAGGAACGGCAGGCCGAGCGCGGCGAGCTCCGGCACGAGCGCCGAGGTGGAGCCCTGGCTGTTGACGGTCATGTCGACCGCGCCGGTGCGCAGGCTCGTGAGCAGGGACTGCTCGTTGCCGAGCTGCTCGGATCCGGCGACGCGCACGCTGATGCGTCCGCCGGTGCGCTCCTTGACCAGTTCGCCGAAGCGCTCGGTGGCGATGCTTCGCGGATTGCCGGGCGCCGCGTTGTGGCCGAGGGTCAGGTTGGTGGCCGCCTGGGCGCCGCGGGGCAGGGTCAGGACGGCCGGTGCCGCGAAGGCTCCGGCGATCAGCGTCCGGCGTGAAATCGTGCTCTTCATGTGCGTTCTCCTCTGAATGTCCCGCCCGTTGGCCGGGCTTGTCGACGATTGTGATGACGGCGGCGCGCGGAGAGGCGGCCGCACCCCGGAGCGGATCGTCCGCTCCGGGGACGATCGTCCTAGAGCCAGCCCTTGATGCTGCGCGTCATGGCGGCGACCGACAGGCCGTAGCGGTCGTGCAGGGTCGGCAGGGCACCGGCGTCCAGGAATTCATCCGGCAGGGCGATCTGGCGGAAGGCCGTCGGGAACACGCCCGAGCGCATCAGAAGGCCGGCCACCGCCTCGCCGAGGCCGCCGACGATCGTGTGGTTCTCCGCCACCACCACCATGCGGCCGGTGCGCGAGGCCTCCTTCAGGATCGTCGCCTCGTCCAGGGGCTTGATGGTCGGCACGTGCAGCACAGCGACGTCGACATTGTCGTTCGCGAGCGCCTCGGCGGCTTCGAGAGCCCGCATGGTCATCAGGCCGGACGAGACGATCAGCACGTCGTTGCCGTCGCGCAGGGTCTTGGCCTTGCCGAACTCGAACGTGTAGCCGTACTCGTCGAGGACGAGCGGGACGTTGCCGCGCAGGAGCCGCATGTAGACCGGGCCGTCATGGGCCGCCATGGCGGGCACGGCCTGCTCGATCTCGTGGGCGTCGCACGGATCGATGATGGCGATGTTCGGCATGCCGCGGAAGATCGCGATGTCCTCGGTGGCCTGATGGCTCGGCCCGTAGCCGGTGGTCAGGCCGGGGAGGGCGCAGACGATCTTCACGTTGAGGTTTTCCTCGGCGATCGCCATGCAGATGAAGTCGTAGGCCCGGCGCGCGGCGAACACCGCGTAGGTGGTGGCGAACGGCATGAAGCCTTCCCGGGCCATGCCGGCGGCCGCGCTGATCAGGAGCTGCTCGGCCATGCCCATCTGGTAGAAGCGCTCCGGATGCGCCTTGGCGAAGACGTGCAGGTCCGTGTACTTGGCGAGGTCCGCCGTCAGGCCGACGATCTCCGGCCGGGTCTCGGCGAGCGCCGCGAGGGCATGGCCGAACGGGGCGGGCTTGGTGCGCTGGTCGGGCCCGGCGAGCGACGCGATCATCGCCGAGGTGGTGAGCCGCGGGCTGTCCGCCGTGCCCTGTCCGCCTTCCGCCTGTTCGCCCAGCCAGGCGGGACGGGTGTATTTCGAGCGCCTCATGATGTCCTCCCGGCGTCCAAGAGTTCGATGGCCTGACGCCACTCGTTCGGCTCCACCCGCAGGAAGTGGTTGCGCTCGCGCTCCTCGAGGAACGGCACGCCCTTGGCCATCTTGGTGTCGCAGATGATGATGCGCGGCTTCTGCTCGGCCAGGTTCCTGGCCTCGTCGAAGGCCGCCACGAGGGCGTCGATGTCGTTGCCGTCGACGCGCTGCACATGCCAGCCGAAGGATGCGAAGCGCTCGGCCAGCGGCTCGAAGCCCGTGACCTGGGAGGCCGGGCCGTCCGCCTGCTGGTTGTTCACGTCGACGAGGCCGATCAGGTTGTCGAGCTTCCAGTGGCTCGCCGACCAGGCGCCCTCCCAGATCGATCCCTCGCCGAGCTCGCCGTCGGAGAACAGGCAATAGACGAAGGACTTCGACTGCTTGCGCTTCAGGCCCAGGCAGAAGCCCACCGCGAGGCCGAGGCCGTGCCCGAGCGACCCGCCGGTGATCTCCATTCCGGGCGTGTAGGCGGCCATGCCGGACATGGGCAGGCGGCTGTCGTCGGTGCCGTAGCTCTCGAGCTCGTCCTCCGGGATAATCCCGGCCTCGATCAGGGCCGCGTAGAGGGCGATCGCGTAGTGGCCGATGGAGAGCAGGAAGCGGTCGCGCTCCTCCCATTCCGGATCCTCGGGCCGGTAGCGCATGGCGTGGAAATACGACACCGCCAGCACGTCCGCGATGCCGAGCGCCTGGGCGATGTAGCCCTGGCCCTGGACCTCGCCCATGCGAAGCGCGTTGCGGCGGATGCGGTAGGCGCGGTCCGCCAGGGACACGTTGGACAGGGACGGCTGCGGAGCCCGTGGCGCCGCGTGGCTCGTGGTCATGAATCTCTCCCGTTGGCGGATCAGTGGATCAGCATGCCGCCGTTCACGTCGATGACGGCGCCGGTGACGTAGGCGGACAGGTCGGACGCGAGGAACAGGTAGGCTCCGGCCACGTCCTCGGCGTCGCCGAGGCGGTTGAGGGGAATGCCCTTCAGGATGTCCCGGCGCATCTCGTCGGTGAGCTTGCCGCCCGTGATGTCGGTCTGAATCAGCCCGGGCGTGACGCAGTTGACCCGGATGCCGTCCGGCCCCAGCTCCCGCGCCATCGCCTTCGCGAGGCCGAGCACGCCGGCCTTGGCGGCCGAGTAGTGCGGCCCGCCGAAGATTCCGCCGCCGCGCTGTGCCGAGACCGACGACATGCAGGCGATCGACCCGCGGCCGCGGGAGCGCATGTGCGGAATGAACGCCTGGCTCAGGTAGAGGACGCCGGTGAGGTTCACGTCGACGATGCGGCGCCAGCTCGCCCCGTCGATCTCCATGGTCTTCACCGGCTGGGTGACGCCGGCATTGTTGAGCAGGATGTCGACCTGCCCGAAGGCCGTGATGGCCTCGTCGGCGGCGCGCCGGCAATCGTCGAGGTCCGTGACGTTGCAGCCGAGCCCGACGTGCTGCGGCCCGAGGGCGGCAGCCGCCTCCCTGGCGCCCGACTGGTCGATGTCGAGAATCGCCACCCTGGCGCCGTGGCGCGCGAAGAGGCGGGCGGTGGCGAGGCCGATCCCGCGCGGGCTCGCCGCGCCGGAAATGACCGCGGTCTTTCCTTCGAGTAGCATCGTTTCCTCCAGGGGAAGGGTCGTTCTTGTTCGTGTTGGAGGAATTATTTTCCGCATTGCGCGGCAGGACAAACGCGCCGTTTACACCCTCTGGTGAATCTGATTCACTCATCCGATGCTTCAGCAGGTTCCGCTCTCCTTCCTCCGGATCTTCGAGGCGGCTGGCCGGACCGGGTCGTTCCGGGCGGCCTCCGCGGAGCTCAACCTGACCCCGAGCGCGGTCAGCCACGCGATCCGCAAGCTCGAGCAGGCGCTCGGCATCCCGCTGTTCGACCGCGAGACGCGCAACGTGCGGCTGAGCTACGAGGGCGAGGCGCTGATGCGCCATGTCGGCCGGGCCTTCGAGGAACTGCGGCGCGGCATGGAGGTCGTGTCCACCCGCGGTCCCATGCTGCTGCGCCTGCACTCGGCGCCGAGCTTCGCCGCGCAGTGGCTGACCCCGCGCCTGGCGGCGTTCCTGAAACAGCATCCGGGCGTGGACGTGCGGCTTGCCGCCGGAACCGACTACACGCGCTTCACGTCGGACGAGTTCGACGCCGACATCGTCTACGGGGCGCCGCGCACGGAAGGGCTGATCGTCGTGCCTCTCGGGGAGGAAACGATCACGCCGCTCTGCGCGCCGGAACTCGCCGCGACGATCGGCACGCCGGAGGACCTGTACCACCATGTCCTGATCCAGACCGACAGCAAGCAGATCCAATGGGCCGACTGGTTTTCCGCGAACGGGCTCTCCGGACCCTCGCCGAACGGGAGCCGGTTCGACCGCAGCTTCCTGGCCATCGCGGCGGCCGCGGAGGGGCTCGGCGTCGCGCTCGAATCCACCCGCCTGGCCGAGCGGGAACTCGCCTCGGGACGGCTGGTCATGCCCCTGGAGGGCCGGTCGAACGCGGTCCGGTATGTCGGCCACAACCTGGTGTTCCCGCGCTATGTCCGGCAGCGCCGCCCCTTAAGGGCCTTCACCGAATGGCTGGTGGCCGAGCTCGAGATCAAGTCCCCGATCCCGCTCGTCGGGACCTGAGCGGTGCTCGTGATACCGATGTTCGCGACAGCGCGAGCCGGTGACGGCGCCGACAAGGGTCAGGTTCATTGACCTATACGCATTGATGATCCATCGGCTGTGAAAGCCCGCGACTTCACTGCTTGATATGGAGGAGTTCTTCCTAGAATATTCATTCCAAGAACATTGCAAGCCCGCACCAGACGGGCATGACGAATGAACGGGGCCTGGAGGAAGCGCATGCTTGAAGGCGAGCGCGCGACGCGGACGTATCATCGGTCGGTGGCCGATCCGGATGGATCCATCCGGACGAACCATCCTGCCGACTCGCCGCCGTTCGGCCGGCTCATCGCGGATGTCCTATGAGACCTTGTCCCGCGAGTTCGTGCCCATGATCTCTCGCCCACGCCTTCCTGGAAGATCCGGCCCGGCGCCCTGGCAATGACGCGGACCGGTGCATGAATCCTCATCCCATTCGAAACGGCGCACGTCCATGCCGAGAGGAGGGCGGCGCCGGGGATCGATCAACCTCAAATGCGCGGCCCAACCGGGGCGGCTGCGCATGCCACCAGAGATCCCGGACTACGGAGGATACGAACGATGACCCTGTCTAGACGTGATCTGCTTCTTGGGACCGCCGGCCTTGCGGGCGCGGCGGGAACCGGGCTTCTGAATGCCGGGCCGGCCTTCGCGCAGGCGGCCGCCCCGCAATATAAGCCGGAGCAGGGCGCGACCCTGCGCGTGCTGCGCTGGACACCCTTCGTGAAGGGCGACGAGGATTCCTGGCTCGCCAACACGAAGAAGTTCACCGAGGCGACCGGCGTCGAGGTGCGCGTCGACAAGGAGAGCTGGGAGGACATCCGGCCGAAGGCGGCGGTCGCGGCGAATGTCGGCTCGGGGCCGGACGTGATGCTCGTCTGGTTCGACGATCCGTTCCAGTATCCGGACAAGCTCCTCGACGTCACGGACATCGGCAACAGCTTCGCCAGCAAGTACGGCGGCTATTATCCGGGTCCCGAGGGCTATGCCAAGCAGGGCGACAAGTTCATCGCGCTTCCGCTTGCGGCGATCGGCAACGGCATTCTCTACCGCGAGAGCATGGTCAAGCAGGCGGGCTTCTCGAAATTCCCCGAGAAGTCGGACGAGTTCCTTGAACTGTGCAAGGCGCTCAAGGCCAAGAGCAAGCCGGCCGGGTTCGCGCTCGGCAAGGCGGTCGGCGACGGCAACAACTTCGCCCATTGGATCGTCTGGAGCCACGGCGGCAAGATGGTCGACGAGAGCGGCAAGGTGGTCATCAACTCGCCCGAGACGATCAAGGCGCTGCAATATGCCCGCGAGCTCTACCAGACCTTCATTCCGGGCACGGAGAGCTGGCTCGACATCAACAACAACCGCGTCTTCCTGGCCGGCGACGTGTCCGTGACGGCGAACGGCGTCTCGCTCTACTACTCGGCCAAGAACGACCCGAAGATGGCCGAGATGGCGCAGGACATCCGCTCGACGACCCTGCCGGTCGGCCCGGTCGGCCAGCCCGTTGAGCTGCACCAGACCACCTCGGCGGTGATCTTCAAGTACACGAAGTTCCCGAACGCGGCGCGCGCCTATCTGCAGTTCATGCTCGACAAGCCGCAGATGGACGCGTGGATCACCGGTTCGAGCGCCTATTGCTGCCCGCCTCTGAAGGGCCTGATCGACAACCCGGTCTGGACCTCGGATCCGGTCCACGAGCCCTACAAGCGGGCGTCGTCGACCCTGCGGCCCAACGGCTACGCCGGTCCGCTCGGCTATGCCTCGGCGGCCACGATGGCGGATTACGTCATGGTGGACATGGTGGCCGAGGCCGCCACCGGGCAGCGTACGCCCGAGGAAGCGGCCAAGCGCGCCGAGCAGCGGGCGAACCGCTACTACCGCGTCTGACGAACCTGAAGGGACGGCGTGCGAGCGCCGTCCCTTTTTCCTGTTGATGATGTTGGAGGCGCACCATGGTCGATGCCGCCCTTACCCGCGCCGGCGCGACGACTGCGTCCGCCCGCACGCCGCTCATGCAGAACAAGGCTTTTCTCGGCCTGCTCTTCATGCTCCCGGCGGCGCTTTTTCTTGTCGTCTTCCTGTCGTACCCGCTGGGGCTCGGCGTCTGGCTCGGCTTCACCGACACGCGCATCGGTCGCTCGGGCGTCTTCGTCGGGCTGGAGAACTACCAGCTCCTCTGGGAAGACAGCATCTTCTGGCTCTCGGTGTTCAACACGATCCTGTACACCGTGGTGGCGTCGATCCTGAAGTTCATGCTGGGCCTCTGGCTTGCGCTTCTCCTCAACGAGCATCTGCCGTTCAAGGCCTTCATCCGCGCCATCGTGCTCCTGCCCTGGGTTGTGCCGACCGTGCTGTCGGCCATCGCCTTCTGGTGGATCTACGACGCCCAGTTCTCGATCATTTCCTGGGCCCTCATGAAGATCGGGTTGATCGATTCGCCGATCAACTTCCTCGGTTCTCCGAACAACGCCCGCGCAACGGTGATCTTCACCAATGTCTGGCGCGGCATCCCGTTCGTGGCGATCACGCTGCTGGCGGGCCTTCAGACGATCTCGCCCTCGCTCCATGAGGCGGCGACGCTGGACGGCGCCACCTCCTGGCAGCGGTTCCGATTCATCACCCTGCCCATGCTCTCGCCGCTGATCGCCGTGGTGATGACCTTCTCGGTGCTGTTCACCTTCACGGATTTCCAGCTCATCTACGTGCTGACCCGCGGTGGGCCGCTCAACGCGACGCATCTCATGGCGACCCTGAGCTTCCAGCGGGCCATTCCCGGCGGCCAGCTCGGCGAGGGCGCGGCCATCGCCGTGGCCATGGTGCCGTTCCTTCTCTCTGCCATTCTGTTCAGTTATTTCGGGCTGCAGCGCCGCCGCTGGCAGCAGGGAGGAACCGACGCATGACCTCGAGCGCCAGATCCGCCAACCCTGCCGCCGCCGACGATACCGTCGGCATGAGCTATCTGAATCGCACGCCACAAAGGCTGCTCACGGTTTACCTGCCCCTGGGCATCTTCGTGATCGTCCTC
Organism: Microvirga sp. HBU67558; assembly: GCF_018069605.1. Lineage (NCBI taxonomy): Bacteria > Pseudomonadati > Pseudomonadota > Alphaproteobacteria > Hyphomicrobiales > Methylobacteriaceae > Microvirga > Microvirga sp. HBU67558. The sequence goes on from NZ_JAGPUP010000515.1 coordinate 12,076, forward strand.
CTGTTCCCGTTCTACTGGATGACGATCACGGCCCTGAAGCCCAACGAGGAGCTGAACAACTTCCGCGACTACAATCCGTTCTGGCCGGCCAGCCCGACCCTGCAGAACATCAAGTATCTCCTGTTCGAGACCTCCTATCCGGGCTGGCTCGTCAACACGATGGTGGTGGCCATCGGGTCGACCATCCTGTCGCTCGCCGCGTCGGTGTTCGCCGCCTATGCGATCGAGCGCGTGCGCTTTCCCGGCTCGCGCTGGACCGGCCTTGCGATCTTCCTGGCCTATCTGGTGCCGCCCTCGATCCTGTTCATTCCGCTCGCCGTGATGATCTTCAAGTTCGGGATCTACGATTCGAAGCTCGCCCTGATCTTCACCTATCCGACCTTCCTGATCCCGTTCTGCACCTGGCTGCTGATGGGCTATTTCCGGTCGATTCCCTACGAGCTGGAGGAATGCGCGCTGGTCGACGGGGCCTCGCGCTGGCAGATCCTGACCCGGATCATGCTGCCGCTCGCGGTGCCGGGCCTCATCTCGGCCGGCATCTTCGCCTTCACGCTCTCCTGGAACGAGTTCATCTACGCACTCACCTTCATCCAGTCGTCGGAGAACAAGACCGTGCCGGTGGGCGTGCTGACCGAGCTCGTGCGCGGCGACGTCTACGAATGGGGAGCCCTCATGGCGGGGGCGCTTCTGGGCTCGCTCCCGGTCGTGCTGCTCTACTCGTTCTTCGTCGATTACTACGTGTCGTCGATGACGGGCGCCGTGAAGGAATAGGCGAGGGCGGCGCCTCTTGCGTCGGGATCACCCGTCAGGCATCGACTCTGCCACGTCATGGCCGGCCCTGTGCCGGCCATCTCGATTGGAAAGGCTCTGCACCTCAAACAATCGAGATCACCGGGACAAGCCCGGTGATGACGTAGGAGAGTGAGCAACCGGTTCGCGTGAACCTCTCCCGTCATGGCCGGCCTTGTGCCGGCCATCCCGATGCGTTGGGGCGGGACGTTTCAGACGATCGAGATTACCGGGACAAGCCCGGGGATGACGTGGAGGGTGAACGCCCTTTCCGGATGAGGCTCTACCCCGGCGGCAGGGGACGCGGGCGCGATCCGCTGTCGATCGCGACGAACGTGAAGATGGCCTCGGTGACCTTGATCTGCTCGTCGCCGTCGCGCGAGCGCCGCCAGGCCTCGACCTGGAACTTCATGGAGGTCCGCCCGGTGGAGATCAGGTCCGCATAGACCGAGACCTCGTCGCCCACATGGACGGGCGAATGGAACGCCATGCCGTCGACCGCCACGGTGACGCAGCGCCCCCGCGCCCGTCTGGCGGCCGCGTTGCCGGCGGCCAGATCCATCTGGGACATCAGCCAGCCGCCGAAGATGTCGCCGGCCGGGTTGGTGTCGGACGGCATGGCGATGGTGCGGATGACCGGCAGGCGTGCGTGCAACTCTTCCGGCGTCATGCTGCGTTCCCGTCGATGGGCCCTGCGGCGAGGAAAAGGGCCCCTTGCAGAAAAGGCTCCATGACGGTTCTCGCCATGGAGCCTTGCAGGATGCCGGAACCAGTGTGAACAGGCAATGCGGGCGGCCGCGCGGTCGCGGCCGCCGCTCAGGGTCTCGATCAGTTCATGGCGATGGACGACTTGCCGATGATCTCGGCCCAGCGGGCGGATTCGGCCTTCATCATGGCGGCGAACTCCTCCGGGCTGTTGCCGATCGGCTCCGCGCCTTCGTTCTCGAGCCGCTCGCGCACCACGCCGTTCTTGATCGTCTCGACGGTTGCGGTCCGGATCTTGTCGGCGATGTCCTTGGGCGTTCCCTTCGGCACCGCGAAGCCGTACCAGGCGGTGGCCTCGTAGGCCGGCCAGCCGCTCTCGGCCACGGAGGGCACGTCCGGGAACTTCTTGGCCCGGGTCTTCGACGTCACGGCGAGGACGCGGGCGTCCTGGCTCTCGATCAGGCCGAGGACGGACGGGACCGTGGTGACCATGAAGTCCATGCGGCCGCCGAGGAAGTCGTTCAGCGCCGGGCCGGCCCCCTTGTAGGGCACGTGGACCGCGTCGAACTTGGCCTCCTGGGCCAGGAGCACCGTGGCGAGGTGGCTCGCCGAACCGTTGCCGGCGGACCCGTAGGTCAGCTTGCCCGGGTTCTTCTGGCCGTACTCGATCAGCTCCTTGACCGTCTTGTATGGGGAGTTCTTCGGCACGACCACGACGAGCGGGGCGGCGGTGATCAGGGTCAGGGGGTCGAAGGCGGTGAGCGGATCGATCTTGACGCTCTTGAACAGGTGCGGGTTGACCACCATCGGGCCCTGGTTGGCCATCAGGACCGTGTAGCCGTCCGGGGCGGCGCTGGCGGCCTGCTGCGTGGCGATGTTGCCGCCGGCGGATCCGTTGTTCTCGACGGTCAGGTTCTGCCCCAGCTTCTCGCTCACTCCCTGGGCGACGAGGCGCGCGATGGCGTCCGTGCCGCCGCCGGCCGCATAGGGGACGACGAGCTTCATGGGACGGGTCGGGAAGGCGTCCTGCGCGAAGGCGCCGCTAAAGGGCAGCGTGATCGTGGCCAGCGTGGCCAGGGCGGCGGAGCAGACGAGGCGGCGTGTGGGTGTCATGAGCGTTTTCTCCTCTTTGTTGTAGACCTTCCGGGGGCGCAAGGACAGCGCTTGCCGGGACGATGATCCTGCCTTCGAAGATGCGGCGGGCGGTGCGGACGAGGCTCGCCCGCGCGATCCGGCCGGACGGGTCGATGCTCAGATCGACCTCGATGCGGCCGCTCGGGTGCTCGACCGTCACCAGGGACGAGAGGGCGGGCGCCGCAAGATCGTGCGCGACGCTGCCCGGCAGCCGGCAGGCGGCGGCGACGCAGAGGGCGCCCGTGACCGCGTGGCCCTTGTGGCAGCGGCTCGCGTTCATGAGGTAGCGCGACGTGATCGTGCCGCCGTGGCGGGCCCGGGACAGGATGCCGACCTTGGGCACGACGCTGCCGGACACGTCGCCGAGGCCCATGCGCAGGCCGGCCTCGCGGCGGATGGCTTCCAGGCGGGCGAGCAGGTCGGCGCTGGCCTCGATCGCGTCCGGCGTCTCGTCGCCGGAAAGGCCGAGATCGCCCGCCGACAGGAGCACCATGGGCATCGCATAATCGACGAGGGTCACCGGAGTCTTGTCGATGAACTCGCGCTCCTGCCCGGTCGGCAGGAGCGCGCCGGTCTTGGACCCGAGGGCGTCGAGGAAGGTGAGCCGGACCGGGGCGGCGGTGCCGGGCACGCCGTCGATCACCGTCTCGCCCTCGTATTCCACGGCCCCATGAGGTGTCTGGACCACGGCCTCGACGGTGGTGGCCGTGTTGCGGTTGAAGATCCTGACCAGGGTCTCGCCCGCCTGCGCCGGCACCAGGCCGGCCTCGATGGCGAAGGGGCCGACGGCGGACAGCATGTTGCCGCAGTTCGGGCTGAAATCGACGAGCTCCCGGTCGGTGGCCACCTGGGCGAACAGGTAATCCACGTCGGCGTCCGGCCGGGACCCCGGGGCGATGATCGCCACCTTGCTGGTCATCGGGTTGCCGCCGCCGATCCCGTTCACCTGGAGCCCATGGGGCGACCCCATGGCGGCGAGGAGGAAGCGGTCGCGCTCGGCCGGGTCGGCCGGGAGGTCCGCTTCCAGGAAGAACGGCCCCCGCGAGGTCCCGCCCCGCATGAGCACGCAGGGGACTTCGAGGGCGTTCTTCTTCGATGTGGCGAACGGGAGTGACACAGCGAGATCCGGGTGAAGAGGGTTGGTGATCCACACATCTCAAATCCGGTAACTGCTGTGAAATGCAAAGATCGGTGCTATTGATGCTCCATGAGCATCAATTTCGAAGCCCTGGATCTGCGGGCCTTCGTGGCGGTCGTCGATCTCGAAGGATTCCACCGCGCCGCCGAGGCGCTGAACCTGTCCCAGCCGGCGCTCAGCCGCCGGATCCAGCGGCTCGAGGCGGCCGTCGGGGCGGCGCTCCTCGAGCGCACCACGCGGCGGGTGGCGCTCACGAACGTCGGGAGGGAATTCCTGCCGCTGGTGCGGCGCATGCTCGACGAGTTCGATTCGAGCCTGTTCGCCATGCGGGAGATCGGCCAGCAGCGGGGCGGGCAGATCACGCTCGCCTGCGTGCCCACGGCGGCGTACTACTTCCTGCCCGGGGTCATCGCCCGCTTCAAGGAGCAGTACCCGAACATCCGGTTCCGGATCCTCGACCTGTCGGCCAACGAGGGGCTGGAGAGCGTGGCCCGCGGCGAGGTGGAGTTCGGCATCAACCTCCTGGGCGGGTCCGATCCGGAGCTGTCCTTCGAGCCCCTGCTGGAGGACCCCTTCGTGCTCGCCTGCCGGCGCGACCATCCCCTGGCGGCCAGGCAGACCCTGACCTGGTCCGACCTGGAAGGGCAGCCCCTCGTGGCGGTGAGCCGGAGCAGCGGCAACCGCATCCTGCTCGACGCCGCCCTGGTGCGGGCCGGCGTGCGCCTGAGCTGGTCCTACGAGGTGACCCACCTGTCCACGTCGCTCGGGCTGGTCGAGGCCGGGCTCGGCATCTCGGTGCTGCCGCGCCTCGCCACCCCGCAGGCCGAGCATCCGATCATCGTGACGCGGGCCATCGGGGACCCGGAGGTGTCGCGCACCATCGGGGTCGTGAGGCGCCGCGGCGCACGCCTGGCGCCCGCAGCCGAACGCTTTCTCGAAATGCTCCTCGGGACCTGGCGCAGCCCCGGCTAACGCGGCGGTCGGTTCAGCGCCCGATGGCCGCGCGGGCGGCCGTGAGAGCCCGCTCGCACGCGGCCCCGTCGCCGGCCTGATCGGCGGCGCGCGCCTGGGTCAGGGCCGCCAGGGCCTTCTCGTTCGAGGCCCCGTCTCCGAGCCGCGCCTCGGCCGTGGCGATGGAGCCCGGGGTGGGCTCGCGATGGTCCGTTGCGGCGGTGCTCTCAGCGCCCATCCGGCCGGCGCCCGCGGTGGCGTCGATGCGCGCGTCGACCGCCGCCTGAACCCGGTCGATCTCCGCCCCGCAGGGACCCGCTTGGGCGGCCGGGGCGGCAAAGGCCGCCGCGAGAATCAGGACGGACAGCAAGCCCGTGATCCTGGCGCTTCCGATCCACTTCGATGTGACCATGGGACAAGCTCCTCCCAGCAGCGGATGACGGTGTCGGCGTCAGGAACTCCTGGAAGGCCGGCCTGTGCGCCCAGGACACCGCGAGGGTATTCTGAGCTTCCAAAGCGGAACCGGCAACAGGGTGCTGGGGCAGGAGCGGCACCATCCGGTTCGTTCTGTAAAACGAACATCACCCAGAGAATCTGATGGGCCGAGACGCGTTAGCGGGCCCTTCGGGGCCTCGATTTCAGGACAAAAAGAACATTCCTTCCTGGATCAGCCCTGGAAGAGAAGATTTTACTCGTCCGGCCTGTTCTAAAAAAAGAACATTCCCGTTGATTTTCCGGACGTTCCGTCGCGATAATTCCTGCATCGATCGGCTCGACATCCAGCCGGGAAGGGGATTGACCGTGACACTGAATTCGCGCTTCGGAACCAAAGCGGGCCTTGCGGCCCTGGTGGGAGCCACGTTCCTGACCGGCGCGGCGCTCTGGAGCGCCGGCGCCCTCGCGGCGGGCGCCGAAGGTGCGCCCGCGAAGGGCGGCACGCTGGTCTATCTCGAGCAGCAGGCCCACACCAACCTGTATCCGCCGGCGGGCGGCTTCTATCCCAATGGCGGGATCCTCAACCAGATCACCGACAAGCTGACCTACCAGAACCCCAAGACCCTGGAGATCGAACCCTGGATCGCCGAATCGTGGACGGTGAACGCCGACGCGACGGAATACACCTTCAAGATCCGCCCGGGCGTGACCTTCTCAGACGGAACGCCGCTCGATGCGGCCGCCGTGGCCAAGAACTACGACACGTTCGGACGCGGCAACAAGGACCTCAAGCTGCCGGTCTCGGAGGTCATCAACAACTACGACCGTAGCGAGGTCATCGACCCGCAGACGGTGAAGTTCACGTTCAAGAGGCCGTCGCCCGGCTTCCTGCAGGGCACGTCCGTGATCGGCTCCGGCCTCGTATCCCTGAAGACTCTCGCGCTGCCTTATGAAGCGCTCGGCGACGCCACCAAGATCATCGGGTCGGGCCCGTTCGTGGTCGCGAGCGAAACGCTCGGACGCGAGCTCACCCTGAAGGTGCGCGCGGACTACAAATGGGGCCCGGCGAAGCTGGAGCACCAGGGCCGTGCCTATCTCGACGAGATCAAGTACATCGTCACCCCCGAGGACAGCGTGCGCATCGGCGCCCTTCTGGCCGGCCAGGCCGACGTGATCCGCCAGATCCAGGCCTATGACGAGAAGCAGGTCGAGGACGAGGGCTACCTGATCTACGCGCCCTCGACCCGCGGCGTGAACAACTCCGTCGTGTTCCGTCCCGACAACCCGCTCGTCGCCGACGTCCGGGTCCGCCGCGGGCTCCTGCACGCCACCAACACGGACGAGATCGTCTCGACCCTGTTCTCGGCCAATTACCCGAAGGCGACCTCGATCATCGCCAAGACGGCGTCGGGCTATGTCGATCTCTCACAGAGGCTGTCCTACGACCTCGAGAAAGCCAAGGCCCTGCTCGACGAGGCCGGCTGGAAGGTCGGGGCGAACGGACGGCGCCAGAAGGACGGACAGGTTCTCGAACTCTCCGCCTACGAGTCCCTGCCGCAGCCGCAGAACAAGGAGACGCTGCAGCTCGTCGCGCAGCAATGGGAGAAGATCGGCGTGAAGCTGAACGTGCTCACGGCCGACTCGGGCAGCGCGGTCGTGAACAATCTCGATCCCGCCAAGGCGCCGGTCTCGCCCGCCATGGTCGGCCGCGCCGATCCCGACGTGATCAAGAGCCAGTACTATCCGACCAACCGCAACGTGCTGCTGCAGAAGGGCGGCAACAGCGACAAGGTGCAGGCCTTCGTCGACGAGAAGCTGAACCAGCTCCTCGACCGGCTCGCCTCCGAGCCGGACCGCGCCAAGCGCCTCGCGGTGGCGGGCGACGTGCAGAACTACGTGGTCGATCAGGCCTACGCCATTCCGATCTTCGAGGAGCCGCAGGCCTTCGCGGCCGCCCCTTACGTGAAGGGCGTGTCCTTCGAGGCGGTTGGCCGCCCCAGCTTCTACAACACCTGGCTGGCGCCCCGCCGCTGACGAACCCGAGGTCCGGCCGGGCCGCGCAACCGAGCGCGACCCGGCGGGCCGATCTCATCCACCACCCAGACGGGATCTCTCATGTCGCGATACGTGATCGGAAGGATCGGGCAGGCGGCCCTCGTGCTGTGGGCTGCGTTCACCGTCTCCTTCATCCTGCTGCAGGCCCTGCCCGGCGACGCCATCCTGATCAAGTTCCTCAATCCCGAACTCGGCCTCGGGCCTGAGCAGATCGCCGACATCCGGGCCGCCTACGCGGCCGACAGTCCGCTGCCGGTGCAGTATCTCCACACGGTGGCGAATTTCCTCACCGGGAATTTCGGCTACTCGATCCATGCGGGCGTTCCCGTGGGCGATCTGATCCTCGCCAACCTGCCGCAGACCCTGTGGCTGGCGTCGCTCGGCTTTCTCCTGTCGGTCATCGTGGCGGTCGCGCTCGCGGCGCTCTCGGCCCTGGCGCCGTTCTCGTGGCTGCGCGCGTTCGTCCAGTCGATCCCGGCGCTCTTCATCTCCACGCCGGTGTTCTGGCTCGGGATCCTGCTGATCCAGATCTTCTCGTTCCAGCTCAGGCTCATCCCGGTCATCAATCCCGGGCCCTGGCAGGCGCTGGTCCTGCCCGTGCTGACGCTCGCCGTCCCGATCTCGGCGCCGCTCGCCCAGATCCTCATGCGCAACATCGACCACGTGCTCACGGAGCCCTTCGTGGCGGTCGCCCGCGCCAAGGGCGCGTCCCATCGCTGGGTCCTGTGGAAGCACGTGGCGAAGAACGCCGTCCTTCCGACGCTCACCATCGGGGGCATCCTGTTCGGGGAGCTTCTGGCCGGCGCGGTCGTCACCGAGGCGGTGTTCGGCCTCAACGGCCTCGGCGGGCTCACGCAGCGCTCCGTCAACGACCAGGACATCGCGGTGCTCCAGGCGATCGTGGTGTTCTCGGCGGCGGCCTTCGTGCTCATCAATCTCACGGTAGACCTGCTCTACCCCGTCTTCGATCCGCGCCTCAGGGTGAAACAGGGAGCCGTCGCATGACCGGCCTGAACACGATCGGACGCAGCCTCCTGCGCGACGAGGCGGATGTCCTCGACAGCCCTTCGACGGGCGCGTCTTCGGGCGCCGGTTGGCTGAAGGCCGTCCGGAGCATCCAGCCCGGCCTCGTCCTGGCCTGGTTCGTCATGGCGGTCGTCGTCCTGTGGGCTCTGTTCCCGCAATGGTTCACTGGCTACAACCCGACCGTCGGCGTGGCCCGCCAGCAGCTTCGCGCGCCGAGCGCCGAGCATTGGCTCGGCACCGACGCGCTGGGCCGCGATCTCCTCGCGCGCATCATCCACGGGGCCGGCAACTCGCTGTCTGGAGCGCTCGTGGCCGTGGGCGTCGGCCTTCTGGTGGGCACGACGCTCGGCATCGTGGCCGGATCGGCGCGCGGCCGGATCGACGGCGCCATCATGCGCGGCGTCGACGTGCTCCTGTCGATCCCGCAGCTGCTCCTGTCGCTCAGCATCGTCATCCTGCTCGGCTTCGGCATCGTCAACGCGGCCATCGCGGTCGGCATCACGTCCATCGCCAGCTTCGCGCGGCTCGCCCGCTCCGAGGTGGTGCGGGTGCGCGCCAGCGACTACGTCGAGGCGGCGTTCGGCAGCGGCGGAACCTTCGGCCGCGTGCTGCTGCGCCACATCCTGCCGAACTCGCTGACCTCGGTGATCGCCTTCGCGGCCCTGCAGCTCGGCTGGGCCATCCTGACCATCTCCACTCTGGGCTTCCTCGGCTACGGGGCGCCGCCGCCGACGCCGGAGTGGGGCCTGCTGATCGCCGAGGGGCGCAATTACCTGGCGCGCGCCTGGTGGCTGACGACCGTGCCGGGCATCGTGGTGATCCTCGTCGTCCTGTCGGCGAACCGCATCAGCCAGTCCTTCGGAAAGGCCCGCCCATGACGAGCGCCATCTCCATCAGGCCCACGGCCGCGGACGTCGCGAACGTGCCGGTTCTCGAGATCAGCGATCTCGCGGTCGGCTATCGCGGCCCCGAGGGCTTCCAGCGCGTCGTCCACGAGGTGTCGCTGCGCGTTCGTCCCGGCGAGGTCGTGGCGCTCGTCGGTGAATCGGGATCCGGCAAGACCACCACGGCGCAGGCGGTGATCGGGCTCCTGGCCGAGAACGGCCGCCTGGAAGGCGGCGCGATCCGGCTCAACGGAACCGACATCGCGGGCTGGTCGCAGAAGCGGCTCGACACCATCCGCGGCCAGAAGATCAGCCTGATCCCGCAGGATCCGACGAGCTCGCTCAATCCCGTCAAGACCATCGGGGCTCAGGTGGCCGAGGTGCTGCAGATCCACCGGCAGGGAAGCCGGCAGGGCACTCGGGCTCAGATCGACGCTCGGGTGATCGAGCTTCTGGCGCGGGTCGGCCTGTCCCAGCCCGAGCTGCGCGCGAAGCAGTATCCGCACGAACTCTCGGGCGGGATGCGCCAGCGCGTGCTGATCGCCATCGCGATTGCCCTGCGTCCGGCGCTCATCATCGCCGACGAGCCCACCAGCGCCCTCGACGTGACGGTGCAGAAGCGCATCCTCGACCTGATCGACGAGCTGCGCCGGGAATACGGCACGGCGGTCCTCCTGGTGACGCACGACCTGGGCGTGGCGGCCGACCGGGCGAACCACATCGTCGTGCTCAAGGGCGGGCGCATCCAGGAGCAGGGCCCGACCGCCGAAGTGCTCGCCGCGCCGCGCAGCGAGTATACGCGCAAGCTCCTGGCCGACGCGCCCTCGCTCGGCAAGGCGCGTTCGGTCGCCCGGTCGAAGCCCGTGCATATCGGGGCGCGCCGGGATGACATCGTGGTCGAGAACCTCGTGCAGGACTTCGCCATCGGCGGCCGAGAGGTTTTCCGTGCGCTGGCCGGCGTGTCCTTCAGGGTCAGGCGGGGCACGACGCACGCCATCGTGGGCGAGTCCGGCTCGGGCAAGACGACGACCGCGCGCAGCATCGTGGGCTTCCAGAAGCCGAGTGCGGGCCGCATCCTGGTGGACGGGATCGACGTGACGTCCCTGCGCGGGGAGAACCTGCGCCGCTTCCGCAAGACGATCCAGCTCGTCTACCAGAACCCGTTCGCGTCCCTCGATCCGCGGCAGACGATCTTCCAGATCGTCGAGGAGCCGCTCCTGAACTTCGACCCCGGGCCGCGCGAGGACAGGGCACGCAAGGTCGAGGCCATCCTCGAGCGCGTCGGCCTGCCGCCGTCGGTCCTGACGCGCCGGCCCCATGCGCTCTCGGGCGGGCAGCGGCAGCGCGTCGCCATCGCGCGCGCCCTGGTGCTCGACCCGCAGGTGCTGGTGCTCGACGAGGCGGTGTCGGCCCTCGACGTGACCGTGCAGGCGCAGATCCTGTCGCTCCTCGACGAGCTGCAGCAGGCGCTCGGGCTGACCTACCTTTTCATCTCCCACGATCTCGCGGTGGTCCGCCAGATCTCCGACACGGTCTCGGTCCTGCACAACGGCCGCCTGGTCGATGGCGGTGCGGTCGAGGACGTGTTCCAGCGCCCGGGCAGCGCCTACACGCGCGAGCTCATCGAGGCGATCCCCGGCCAGCGCAATCCCGGCCCGCACTCATTCTCTTAGGACAAGTGGAGCAAAGCCATGACAGCATCCTCGAAGCGCAAGAGGCTCGGGTTCTTCACCCGGCTTCTCGACGACGCGAGCGCCGGCGAGCGCTACCGCCTCGCGGCCGAGCAGATCATCCATGCGGAGCGCAACGGGTTCGATTCCGCCTGGGTGGCGCAGCACCATTTCCATGCCGCGGAGGGCGGGCTTCCGGCCCCGCTGGTGTTCCTGTCCCACGTGGCGGCGCGCACCTCGACCATCCGCCTCGGCACGGGCATCATCACCCTGCCGCTCGAGAACCCGATCCGGGTCGCCGAGGACGCGGTGGTGCTCGACCTCCTGTCCGGCGGACGCCTCGAAATCGGCGTCGGCACCGGCGGCACCCCGTCGTCCTTCACGGCCTTCGGGCTCGAGAGCGCGAGCCGGTCGGAGATCTACGACCGGCACCTCGCGGTGCTGCGCAACGCCTGGACGGGCGGGAGCCTCGAGGGCGGGGATTCGCTCTATCCGGTGGCGCCCGACCTCGACGACCGGGTCTGGCAGGCGACCTTCTCGGCCGGCGGCGGCATCCGGGCAGGCAAGGCCGGGGACGGGCTCATGCTGTCGCGCACGCAGCCCCGGCCGAAGGACGCGCCGCACGCCACGCTGCCCGATCTCCAGCATCCGATCATCGACGCCTATCTCGCGGCGCTGCCGGACGGCCGCGAGCCGCGCATCGTGGCGTCGCGCTCGCTCTTCGTGGCCGACAGCCGCGAGGAGGCCCTGCGCCTCGCCGAGAAGGGGCTGCGCCGCGTGGTGGCCGACTTCGCCGCCAAGGGGCACGTGATCCCGGGCGACAGCCTCGCCGACATCCTCACGGCGCTCGACACCCATGTGGGCACCCCCGAGGACGTGCTCGAATCGTTGAGCCGCGACACCACCCTGCCGCGGGTGACCGACCTGGTGTTCCAGGTCCATTCGGTCGATCCGCCGCACGAGGACATCCTGCGCTCGATCGAGCTGATCGCCAGCGACGTGGCGCCGGCGCTGGGCTGGCAGTCGCCTTTGTCGAAGCCCGAGAAGCGCGTCGCCCTGGTGCGCTGAACCCCGCGCTAGCGCATCGTGCGGCCCTCCGGGTCCGCGACGAACGATGCGCCAGCCAAGAGAAGAAGCATCGGATGGATCCCAAAAGTGGTTTCCACTTTTGGGTCCGATGCTCTCCCATCATCCATCCACCGGACCGTGAGACACCCATGAGCACCACCCCGACGGACGTCATCGATCACCTGGCCGGGATCCGGCCGGGATCCAGCCTCGACCGCTTGCGCGATCAGCGGCCGCAGGCGCGCGAGAACGCGCAGAAGAGCTATCTCGCCCTGTTCGAGCCGGAGGTTCCCGGCACCGTCACGGCGCTGGAGCGCTACGCGCTCGCCACCTTCGTGGCCGGGCTCCACCGCCAGCCCCATGTGGGTGATTTCTACGCCGCCTCCCTGCAGACGCTCGGGCATCCGCGGCTCTCCGAGATCATCGACGCGGAGATCGCCCGCGGGGCCGTGGAAGGTCCCTACGGGCGCTATCCGGAAGGCCCGCATTCGGTCGAGGACAAGGACGGGCCGGTCTACCGGGTTTCGGCCGACAACCGGGAGAGCCTGGGCGCGCGCCTGTCGGCCGGCCTGGAGCACGCGCATCTCCTCGTGTTCCACCCGCGCGACGCGAGTCCCGCCGCCCTGCAGGCGCTTCTCGATGCCGGCTGGTCGACCACCGACATCGTGACCCTGTCGCAGCTCGTCGCCTTCCTGTCGTTCCAGATCCGCGTCGTGGCGGGCCTGCGGGCGCTCGCGGGCGCGTCGGCGGTCGAGAGCACGGATACGGAATACACGCAGATCTTCACGGGCGTCCTGGCGTCCGGCGCCGTTTGAGAGGGGGCCATCCATGACCGAGACAACGCTGTCGCATCCCGACAACCGGGAGCCCGTCGCCTTCACCCAGGACGAGCTCGGCTGGCTGCCGTGGCTCGAGCCGTTCCCGGCCGACCAGCTCACCGAGCGGCACTGGGCCGGGCTCGTGGACGCCTCGCGGGCGAAGTCGCCGTACTTCCTCCTGCTCGCCCGCGATCCGGACGTGCTGCAGGCCCGCACCAAGACCGACAAGGACATCTTCTACAACACGCGCGACGGCCTGCCCCGCGCCGAGCGCGAGCTCGCCGCCACCGCGACCTCGCGGTCCAACGGCTGCATCTTCTGCGCGTCCGTGCATTCGCGCTTCGCCACCCAGTACTCGAAGCGCGGCGCCGACATCCAGCGCCTGCTCGACGAGGGCGTGGAGGCGGACATCGACCCGCGCTGGAACGCCATCGTCGAGGCGTCCGTGGCGTTGACCGATACGCCGATCGCGTTCGGCGAGCGGCAGATCGGGGCCCTGCGCAATGCCGGCCTCGACGACGGCGAGATCATCGACGTGATCAACGGCGCGGCCTTCTTCAACTGGGCCAACCGGCTCATGCTGTCGCTGGGCGAGCCGACCCCGCCGGCGGCGAAGCAATAGGGCGCGACACGGGTCTTGAACCTCACCACGTCATCACCGGGCTCGTCCCGGTGATCCCGTTTCCGTGAGGCGCGGAGCTTTTCGAATCGAGATGGCCGGGACAAGCCCGGCCATGACGTGGAAAGGTTGCCGCTTCTCTGAGCGCGCGCGTCGGCCCTAGCGCTCCGCCGACCGGCGGCTTCCGCCGTCGATCTGCTGGCCGATCAGCGCGATGGCCTGCTGGTACACGGAGGCGGCGTTCCAGGCCTGGATGGCCCGGAAGTTCGGCTCGCCCGGCTGGTAGCCCGCGCCCGCGCGCCAGCCATGGGCCTTGAGGAAGTTGGCGGTCGCTTCCAGGGCGTCGGCCGTTCGGTCGAGATTGCCGCCGTTGGCGTAGGCCAGGATGTTCTTGGGCATGAACTGGGTCTGGCCGATCTCTCCGTGCATGGAGCCGCGCGCATTGCTCGCGAGGATGCCGCGGTCGATCAGGGTGAGCGCCGCATAGAGCTGGTCGGTGAAGAACTCCGACCGGCGGCAATCGTACGCGAGCGTCGCCACGGCCGAGAGCGTGTGCTGGTTGCCGCGCTGGGTGCCGAAGGCGGTCTCCATGCCCCAGATGGCGATGAGCGGTCCCGGCGGCACGCCGTAGCGCTGCTCGAGGGACGCGAACAGGGCCGCGTTCGACTGCTTGAGCGAGCGCCCGCGCGACACGATCACGTTGGCGCCGCGCTTGGCCATGAACTGGTCGAGGGAGAGCCGGAAGCTCTTCTGGCCGCGGTCGGCCCGGATCGTGGCGGTCGCGTAGTCGGTGTCCATGAGGGCCGAGATGGCCGTCGGTCCGATGCCGCGGGCCCGGGCCTCCGGGGCGAAATCCTGCTTCCACTGCTCGAAGCCGGCTGCGGAATTGCCGCATTGCGCGGCATCGGCAGTGTGGGCGGTTCCGGCGAGTGTCACCAGGGCCGTGACGGCCGCGATCCCAAAGTGCCAGCCCCTTGTCATTCCGATCTCCTTACTGGTCGTCTGTCGTCATGGGTAACGGTGCCGGAGCAACCCGGCCAAGTTGAGGCATAACGGCCAAGCTGGATCATCGGATCCACAGACCTGTGCATTATCTAGGGTATCGGACCCGAAAGGGGACCCGCTTGTCGCCGACGCGGCCCTCACTCCACCTGGACGGCGCCGAGGCCGAAGCCGGTCTTGTCGTTCGTGATCCACACCGCGCCGTCGCCGAGCATCATGCCCTTGTCGCGCACGAACACGGTCTCGAACGTGGTTTTCGCCACCGCGTCGCGCACGGCCTGGTTCAGGACCGTCTCCCTCGCGGCGATCAGCTGCTCCCGGGTGCGGATCGTGCGCCGCACCTTGCCGGTCACCGTCACCGGGTAATGCGCCGTGCGGGCGAGAAGCTCCGGATCGTTCGACCGGAACGCCGCCTTCACGCGCCGGAAGCCGATATAGGCCGCGTAGGGGTCGAAGTCCTGGGCCCGGAAGCTCGCCTCGATCTCCGGGGTCAGCTTCGGCCGGGAGAAGCCCGAATCCGGCGTGCGGACCGGCAGGTCGAGGGAGCGCCGCAATTCCCGCACCAGGAGATTGAGGGCCCGGTGGCGGTCGTAGAGCGTCTGGAGTTCCGGCGAGCGGCCCTGGCCGTTGCCCTCGGCCAGCGACCCGGTGATCTCCTGCCGGGCCGTCTTCGGGTCCGAAGCCCCGTTGCGCCCGCCGGCGGCGGCGTCGAGCTTGGTGTCGAGCTGGTTCCGGGCGATCCAGACCCGCTCCTCCACCTCGGCCAGAACCTCCTCGTGCGACGGCCTGAAGCCCGGCCCCTTGCCGAGGTCGGAGGGCAGGGCCTTCATGGCGTCCTGGGGCTTGGGGCCCTTGGGCTCCTCGGACGGATAGCGGGGATCGATCTTGTAGGTGCGGCCATAGACCCGGACGAAGAAGGGATCGGCCTTCGCCGGAAGCGCGACCGACAGGGCCAGCCAGCACCCGAGCAGCCCGAGGCATCTGACGGTAAACCCGGTCATGGCCGTGTCGCTCCCTGAGGACGCCGCCGACCTGTGGCGCGGTCAGGCGGCGAGAGGTGAAACGCTAGAGCGACATATGGCCAAACTTGCGGCGGCGGTGATCACACACTCCCCACGTCATGGCCGGGCTTGTCCCGGCCATGACGTGGGGAGGGTGTCATGCCCGGCCCGCACCACCCTCGACGTCATCACCGGCCTTGTGCCGGTGATCCCAATTGCGTGGAGCGCCGCGCCCCATCGGATCGGGATGGCCGGCACAAGGCCGGCCATGACGTGGAGAGTGTAGAACCCTGCTGCCAGCCTCACCCTCCACGTCATCACCGGGCTTGTCCCGGTGATCTCGATGGTCCGAGGCGTCGCGCCTTTCAGGATCGGGATGGCCGGCACAAGGCCGGCCATGACGTGAGTGGGTTGTCGTCGGGTGCGCCGTTGCGCACCGTCGCCTACCGCCCCCGCCGCCGCGTGGTCCGGGACGGGGCCTTCAGGCGGTAGCGCTGGGTGTCGGTGCGTTCGCGGTTGGCGATGGTGTCCTGCCGCTCGCCGGCGAGGACCGCCACGATGTCGTCGCGCACGGCCGGGAAGAGCCGGTAATATTGATGGCTCTGGAAATCGTGGCCCGGATCGATGGCGTCGCTCACGTCCACGGCCGTGACCTTGTCGCTGATCATCGCCATGTTGTCCGGCCCGTCCACGCCCAGGCGCGGCCCGTTGAACTTGGTCACGGAGCTGAGGGTCGAGAGGATCCAGTCCTTCTGCGTGTGATAGACCGTCACGCGGCTGCCGAGCCGGGGCAGGTAGCGCAGCTCCTTGGGATCGTCGAACGCGTCCTCGTCCTCGTCGGCCGCCGCCAAGACGATCTGGTCGAAGGTCCGGCGCAGGCGGTTGGGATCGGGCGCTTCCGTCGGGAGCGCCACCAGGGCTGGAAGCGGGCGCTCCTCGATGTCCGTCGCCGGCGCATCGACCGTGCGCACGTATTCGCGCGGCTCGCCCTGAGGCACCAGCATCAGGGCCTGCACCGCATAGCGGAACGCGTAATTGCCCATGCTGTGGCAGATGAGGTGCAGCGGCTGGCGGCACAGGTCCCGGCGCGGCAGGGAATCGATGAAGTCGTAGAGGATGCGCATGGTGCGCGCGATGGCGACCCCCGAGGCCCGGGCGGTGCCGCGGTCGTGGAAGTAGTCGGTATAGGGCAGGGGCGTCGGCAGGAGCGTCCCGATGGACGGCCACGAGAACGCGAACACGTTGGCGTCGATGCCGTAGAAGGTCAGGATCGACGCGGCGCGCTCGATGGCTTCCTGGAAGGTGTTCGAGAAGCCGTGGATCACCACCAGGGTCGGCCGTCCGCCCTCCTGCATGTCCTGCCGCAGCTTCTCGAAGATGTCGCGGCTGCCGCGCCGGATCACCGGCCCGATGAGCTGCTCCGGCGCCACGTAGAGCGACCCCGGCACGAAGCGCGATCCCGCCGCCGTGACGCTCGCCTGCGCGCTGCCGAACCGCACCGCCGTGCCGTCGATGGGCCCGAGCTCCGAGCCGAAACCGACGATGTTGTCGGGGCTCCCCTCGGTGAGCGGCATGCGGTTGGTCGCGAAATACACCGTCACGGTCTGCGCCATCGGACGTGTCTCCACCCGCCGTCAGTGTGCCACGGTCGGGCGTCGGTGTCAGCCGAGGGTGGCCCTGGACCCCGCCACGTGGTCACCGGCCTCGACCACCCGCGACGTCATCACCGGGCTTGTCCCGGTGATCTCGACTCCTTGAAGCGTTGTGCCTCACCGTATCGGGATGACCGGCACAAGGCCGGTCATGACGGAGAAGTGTCGTGCCAACCGGATGTTCACCCTCCACGTCGTCACCGGGCTTGTCCCGGTGATCTCGATCGCCAGAAGCGCCGTGCCTTTCCGGATCGGGATGACCGGCACAAGGCCGGTCATGACGTGGTGGGACGTTAGGCGTTCAGCTCCTCATAGAGATCGCGCCAGGTGGGATTCATCCCGAGGATGAGGTTCGTCTTCCAGGCGCGGGGCCAGCGCTTGATCGAGGTCTCGCGCTGGATGGCGTCGACGACGCTCGGAGAGCTTTCGTAGTAGACGAGCCTGTCGATCCGGTAGCGTCGTGAATGACTGCTCCCGCGACCGCTCCTGTGCTCAAAGACTCGACGCGCCAGATCGTTCGTGACTCCCACATAAAGAGCGCCACCGGGGCGGCTTGCAAGGATATAGACGTAATAGAGTTTCACAAGACGAGACTGGCGCATTTCTCTGGGATGCACAAGCCGTACTGCTCCCACCACGTCATGGCCGGCCCTGTGCCGGCCATCCCGATCCGAAGGGCGTTGCGCCTCACAGAAGCGGGATCACCGGGACAAGCCCGGTGATGACGTGGAGGGTGAGGTGAGCCCGGTGCGAACACCCTCCCCACGTCATGGCCGAGCCTGTCCCGGCCATCCCGGTTCGAAGAGCGCCGCGTCGCAGACAAGCGGGATCACCGGCACGAGGCCGGTGATGATTTGGGGTGGCTCGGACGTTGGACGCCTCAGTTCACCTTGCGCAGCACGGCGTTGCCGTCCTCGACGATGCGCTGGGCCGCGTCCGCGATCGACATCTGGCCGAAGGCCACCTGGTCGGCGACCTTGCGCATGACGTTGTTGTCGAACTCCACGGCGCCGATCGGGACGGGCGGCGGGTAGTCGCTCACCTTGTCGGCCAGGAGGTTGACGTAGTCGACGGTGGCGCGCTCGACCTCGTTCAGGCTCGGCAGGATCGCCTCGCGCACCTTCGGCGACATGGGCACGCCGCGCTCGACGCCGAGAATCTTGCCGGCCTCGACATCGTTGACGAAGAAGCTGATGAAGGCCGCTGCCTTGTCGGCCTGCTTGGTCGTCGAGCCGATGCTCCAGATCAGCGCCGGCCGGTAGTAGTGGCCGGATTTCGCGCCTCCGCCCGCCTGCGGCACCATGGTGATCCCGAGCTTGTTCTTGGTCAGGAGCTGGTAGCCGATGAGCTGGTTCGAATAGGTGAGGCCCATGGCCGACTTGCCGAGCGCCAGCGAGTTGCGCTCGATCTGGTTCTGGTCGAGGGTCTGCACGTCGGCCGGCACGCAGCCGTTGCGCTTGCGCAGGTCCTCCCAGTAGGCGAACCACTCCTTCGCGTCGTCGACCGTGCAACCGAGCTTGGCGTCTTCCGTGTAGAGGCGCTTGCCGCGCTGGCGCAGCCACACGTCGAACACGTAGTGATAGCGGGCCCCGTAGGGCGCGCCCCAATAGTCCGGCCGGCCCACCGCCTTGGTGACGTCGACCGCCATGTCGGCGAATTCCTTCCAGGTGGTCTCGTGGGTCGGCGGCTTGATGCCGGCCTTCTCGAACACCGTCTGGTCGTAGAAGAGCGAGAACGAATTGAGGCCGAGCGCCACGCCGTAGATCTTGCCGTTGGCCCGGCACAGATCGACCATCTTGTCGCCGAAGCTCGAGATGTCGAGCTGCTTGCCGACGAACTCGTCCATGGGCTTGGCGGCGCCGCGCCCGGCATAGTCGGCGAGGCTGCTCGGCTCGAGCTGGAACACGTCCGCGATGTTGCGGCCCGCCATCTGGGTGCCGATCTTGGCCCAGTAATCGGCGCCGACGGGCTCGCCGGCGATCTCGATGCCGGTGCGCTCCTGGAACAGCTTGCCCACATCGGTGGTGCGCCGCGCGCGGTCCGGCGATCCCCACCAGGTGCAGCGCAGCCGGCCGCCTTCGCCTTGCGCCCAGCTCAGGCCCGGCGCGCCGACGGCAGCAGCGCCGCCGAGCGCGAGGGCGGATTTCAGCAACGTACGACGATTGACATCTTTCTTCATGGTTTCCTCCCGGTCGCTTCTGGATCTGTTCTTCGCGAGGTGGCGAGAAGCGCGCCCCCCGGAGTGTCGTTATAGAAGTCAGGCGGCGCCAGGCGGGCGCGCCTTGTCTTCTTCCGACAATTGCACTTCTTCCAACACTTGACGGAACACGGCCGCATCGGCCCGGAACTGTTCGGGGCTGTCGTCCCGGACGAATTCCAGCATGGCGAAACGCTCGCCCGGCCAGCGTGTGGCGGGAGCGTTGGTCAGAATCTCGGTCCAGTAGGCGCTCTGGTCCGCCAGCGGATAGCGCGTCTTCTCGCGGTCCCAGGCGAAGACATGGACATGCGACGTGTCGGGGCCGACCGCGCGGAATTCGTCGAGCGCCTCGTCGAGGGGAAGGCCCGGGCGCGGCTGCCAGTAGAGAAACACGTTCGGATCGTCGATCTCCGCCATGAGCCTTTGCGCCGAGGCGCGTTCATCGGTGAGCGAATTGGGATGGTACTCGAGCCCGAGGGTCACGGACACCGCGTCGGCGAGCCGCGCCATGCGCCGGATCAGCGCGGCCGCGTGGGCGCGCTCGTCCGGGGAATAGGTGGCGGAATCGCGGTTGCGCGATCCGGGCCAGATGCGGATGTTGGGAGCGCCGAGCGCCTGCGCGGTTTCGAGCACGGTCGCGAAGGCCTGCTCGTCGTCGCTCGGCGGCGCGATGTAGGATCCGTAGGAGATCACCGAGAGGCCGGCATCTTCCGTCAGGCGCCGGACGTGGCGCGCGAAGTCGGGTTGCCCGGGAGGAACATGCACGTCGCCGCCCCATTCGATCCCCGCGATGCCGCATTCGGCCGCGAGCCTGACGACGGTCCTCGGCGCAAGCGTGCGGAACGTGACCGAGCACAGGCCGGGCCGGAACCTCGTCATGCCATCGTCTCCAGGGCGGCCGGGGTAATGGCGGAGAGCAGGGGACGTCCCTCGACGAAGCGCTCGATCTCCTCGACGGTGAATTCGCCGAGCATCTCGCGCTCGTTGCCGATGGCGCCCGCGATGTGCGGCGTGAGAAAGACGTTCGGCAGATCGTAGAGCGGAGACGATTCCTCCGGCACCTCCGGATAGGTCACGTCGATGATCGCGTCGATGCGGCCGGTGCTGAGCTCGTCGATGAGATCGTCCTGATCGACGATGATGCCGCGCGCCGTGTTGATGAGCGTGGTCCCGTCGCGCATGAGCGCCAGGTGCCGGCGCGCGATCATGCCCTGGGTCGAGGGCAGGGCGGGCGCGTGGATCGACACCACATCCGAGAGCCGCATGAGATCGTCGAGCGACACGCTCTCGGCGCCGAGAGCGGCCGCGTCGCGCGCGCTCACATAGGGATCGTGCAGAAGGACCCGGAAGCTGAAGGGCTCGAGATAGCCGATGACACGGCGGCCGATCCGCGACGCCCCGATGATGCCGATGGTGCGCCGGAAATTCCCGACCGGCTGCGCGGTCAGCGGGAACGTCCGCGAGCGGTTCCGATCCGCCCGGTAGAGGTCGCGGAAGCGGAACACCTGCTTGTTGGCGAACAGGATCGCCGCGAGGGTGAACTCGGCCACCGGAATCGCATTCGCCTCGGCCGCATGGGTGACCGTGATCCCGGCCTCGAGCACGTCCGGCGACAGGAAGCCTTTGACCGTGCCGGCCGCATGGGCGATGAGTCTGAGGTTCGGCGCCAGCTCGAGGATGTCGCGCCCGATGGCCGGGCAGCCCCAGCCGGTCACGAGGATCTCCGCCTGCCGGAGCAGAGCCGGGGCCTGCCCTTCGGTAAAGGATTGGAGCGGGCTCGGGTCGAGGATCGTGCAGGACCGGGCCAGTCGGTCCAGCAAAGGTGACGTAAGGACACCTTCCGTACGGACAGGATCCATGGCGAAGGCGACGCGCGAGCGGCCGTTCATGGCGTCGTCCTCCAGGCGATGGCGCCGACCCGGCGGCCGTCCCGGGCGATGAGAGCTTCCAGTTCCGCGATTGTCGGTGCGGTTGGTATCCCGTCCCAAAATCGGCCGGCATCGAACCGATCGGTCAATGCCAGGGCGGCGGTCGCCAGAATCGTTTCCCCGCTTGGGATTTCGCCGCGCAACTGGGGCACGAAGGTCTTCGGGTGGAGCAGATTGGTGTTGGGAGGCGCTTTCAGCGCGACCCCTCGTCTCTCAATCGATGATCCAAGATCCGCGATGCCGCTCATATCGGCCGCCCCGACCACCCGCGCGGCGCCCGTGCGCTCCTCGATCGTCTCCAGCTTCCGGTAGGCGTCGGCCCGGGGGATCGCGAATCCGCCCTCGGCGGTGGCGAGCGGATGCGGCGTCCGGATCCGGTGGACCCGGATGTGCCATGGAGCGGCCGGCAGGAGCCAGGTCTCGACCTCAACGTCGGCCCAGGGCCGCCAGCGGGCATAGAGGATCGTCCCGGCGATCAGGGCCTCCTCGTTGGTCTCGCGCACGCGGAAATGCCGGCCATCGTCGCTGAAGCCGAGCATCCCGTCGAGCGCCGCGCCCTCGAAGATCCGCTCGTCGCTCTCGACGCTGAAGGCATAGCGGGACGAATAGGCGAACTTGGCGTATTTCTCGCTGCCGAACCGCATCTGCAGGTTTTCCTGGCCGGCCGACAGGGCGACCACATTGCCGGGCGTGTGCATCATCACCATGCCGGGCTCCGGCTGCGGCGAGGGCTCCGAAAAGGCGGGAGCGGGCGCCTCCTCGGCGGTCCAGAACGGGTGCGAGGCGGGCAGGGCCAGCGGCAGGAAGGCCTTGAAGGCCCAGTAGGGGGAGCCGGCCGAATTGTAGTTCTCCGACATCAGCAGATTGGCATAGCCGAACCCGACCGTGAGCACGCCGCTCCGGTCCGTGATCGGGTACTGGCCCCACCAGCGCAGATGACGGAGGTAGTAGCCCTTCACCTCGCCCCAGGGCAGGGCCTCCTCGTCGGCGAAGGCCAGGGCGGCCCAGAACCCCGCGCAGGCGAAGCGATAGGTCATGCTGCGGCCGAAGACGAGCGTGCCGCCATCGTCCGCGAACCAGTGCCGGATATTCGGCGCGAACAGGCGCGCCCAGTCGCGGAACCGCTGCTTGCGCTCCCCGTCGGTGGTCGCCAGAGCCGCGTAGATCAGCCCGTAGAAATGCATCGCGAAGGGGATGTAATGGTCGACCCTGGGGACGTTGCCGTCCCGGTACCAGCCGTCGCCGAGATAGAAGGCCTCAAGCTCCTGGAGGTATTGCTCGGTCAGGCTCCGGTCGAAATCGACCCCGACGCGCTCGAGACCGAGGTCGATCATCACCCGGAAGAACTTCCAGTTATTGTCGGCGAAAAGGAGAGGACGCGCCTCGAGCAGGTAGGTCGCCACGTTTCTCCGCGCCCGCTCGTCCAGGGGATCCCACAGGTGCTGGGGGATAAGCCGGAGCGCGAATCCGAGCGCCGCCAGCTCGACCATCCTCTGGTCGCGGTCGGTGACCTTGCCCCAGTATTCGGGATGCTCTGGATCCGTCCCGTTGGCGAGGCCTTTCGCGAAGAGGGGCCAATGCGGGAAGGCTCCGCCGCCGGCGGCATAGGGAGCCAGGCCCCAGAGCGGCCGGGCAAAGCCTTCCAGATCGGCGGCCGCCTGGTCGAAATGGGCCGCCGTGGCGCTCGGGCTCACCCGGGCGCCGCCTTCCGAAAACGCAGGGAGAAGCGGGTCGAAGAGGTCCAGGAGCGCCTGCTCGACATCGGCTCTCGTCCTGAGAGGGTTGGCCGCCAGAGGATTGGCACAGGCGGGCGTATAGGTCATGCGGGAAGCTCCCCGTCCGCGGACGTCTTGGAAAGTGCCTGCACCGTCGCGCCCTCCACGAGCCGGACAGCCAGCTCGACCTTGCGCGGATCGGCTCCCGGATCAGCGATGCGCCGCTGCATGAGGTAATAGGCCTCCTGGCCGATCGCCTCCCGGTCCACCTGCATGGTGGTCAGGCGCGGGGTGGTCATGGACGCGCAGGGCAGGTCGTCAAATCCCATCACGGCGAAATCCTGAGGGATCGAGAGATGGTGATTGGTGACAGCTTCCATGATGCCGACCGCCATCATGTCGTTCATGCAGAAAGCGGCGGTAAATCCTTCATCTTCCAGGAGAATCGCCTCCATGGCCTCGCACGCCGCCGTGCTGGTCCGCGGGGCGGTCGCCGGCAGCTGGACGATCCGCGTGGCCACGCCGGCCTTCGCGGCGGCCGCCTCGAAGCCACGGACGCGCTCCCGGATCGTATGCCGGTGCGACATGGTGAAATGAAGGATACGCCGGTGCCCGGCGGCGATGAGGTGCTGGGTCGCAAGCCGCGCCCCGTAGAAATTGGCCGGCGACACGCAATCGAACTGCAGGCTGGGATCGTTGCCGTTGACCCACACGGTCGGAAGCCCGGAATCCGAAAGCCAGTCGCACAGGTCGTCCGGCGGATCGATTCCGACCAGGAAGACACCCGCCGCCTCGGTCTCGGACAGGGTCTGCTTCAACTCGGAAACCTTTAAAGATGCGGAACGGACGAGCCGCGGCAGGAGGGTGCCGCCGGAACGGGCTGCGGCTCCCCGAAGGCCGCTGAGAATTCCCTCATAGAACACGCCCAGACCGCCCGTCGCCTGGTCGACCGGGATGAGGGCGACCGAGCGCTGGTTCTGCGGCTGAGGGCTCGGTACCGGACGGACGTTGTAGCCGAGTTCGGACGCGATCCGGATCACCTGGTCCCGCACGTTCGTGCTGATCCCGGGCTCGTTCGCGAGAACGCGCGATACGGTGCTGACCGAGACACCGGCAAAACGGGCGATGTCCGTCTGGCGTGGTCGACGGCTGAGGCTCGCTCTCGTCATGTCCTCTCACCACTTGTTCGTTGCAAGGATTTTTTGCGCAACGCAGTGGAACTTGCAATCCTGGTGCAAATGCAAATTTTTGCGCTATCTGGAGGCGACATGGTCGGGCTTCCACCAACAAACAAGCGAGACCTCGCGAAAGCGCGGCGGCGGTTCAGCGCCGCGATCCGCCAACCTGCGTGCCGGCGAGAGCGGCTGCGATGATCACAGTGCCGCCAATCACAAGAGGCAACGTCGGGACGATGCCGAAATACAGATAATCGGCCATGGCGGAGAAGACGATCACCACATAGCTCAGCGGAGCCAGGATGCTCGCCTGGGCCAGTTGATGGGAGCGCAGGAAGCAGAATTGACCTACTTGGGCAAGCAAGCCGATCACGAGGAACCCGGGGAGGTCGCTCAGCCGCGGAGTGACCCAGACGAGAGCAGCCGGAACAGCCGTCAGAACGGCGAGACCGATGGTGTAGAACACCATCAGGACCACCGCATGCTCACCGGTCAGGCGGCGCGTCTGGATGACGCTCAGAGAGCCGAACAGAACCATGCCCAAAGCTGCCACAAGCCCCCAGTCCCAGCTCATTGAGCCGGGTTTCAGGATGAACAGCACACTGACGAAGCAGATGAGGGACGAGATCCAGTGCCGCGGCAGTATCCTCTCACCGAGCATGGCGGCGGCAAGTCCCATGATCACGAAGGGGCGCGTGAAGCCGATCACGTTCACGAGAGTCAGAGGAAGGGCAGTGGTGGCCGCGTAGTTGCAGGTCAGCGCGAGCGTGCTGCACAGAACGCGCCCGAAATGCCCCCTCAATTGCCGGCTGTTGAAGATGTCGGCTCGGTACCGCCAGATAAGGGGCGCAATGAGTAGGAGCCCAATGACGGCGCGGAAGAAGACGAGCTGGATGGCGGGAAACGTGGCGCCGGCCTGCTTGATGACGCCCATCGATGTGACGACGAGCACCATATCGGCCAAGGCGAAGACGGCACCTTGCCGGTTGGCAAGGTGCCGGTCTTTGACGTCGGTTGGGGGCTTCATGATGGGCGAGAACCGGAATGATCAGGACTGACGCGGGGTCAGTCCGCCCGAGAACTGTCGCCACGTGTCCTTAACATCCGCTTATCGCCGTACAGTCTCGGACGGCTAATCCGAGTTACCTACCCGGGCGTCGTCCTGAACCAAGTCCCCGACCCGGGATCAAGCCGATTATCGGAGGCTATCACCGGTCGATGATCGTGTACTCTGCGTCGATGATGCCGTCCGCAGGACGGCCTCGATTCTGACGGGCGCGACGGCGAAGATACAGATACAACGCTGTCCCGCCAGCGAGCAGAAGCGGGAGGAGGACGAACAGACCGATCAGCATTATTGTCAAAAGGGCGAAAACGGCTGCCGCTGCAGCCAATGCGCGCACCAGAACGGAGAGGACGCCGCCGTTGCGGAGCCCAGGCGTTCCTGTGCGAAAATATGTGTTGTCCAAGATGGATCCTCCAATTGCGGGAGCGCTCGTTGGCTCAGTAGCAAGAGAGGCGTCCGACATCGCGAGCGGCGACCCGCTCGCCAGAGGGTCCCGGAGCCCTAGGCTTAGGCAATGTGGGGGCAGAATCTGGCAGATGCAAGACCCCGGGGCAATAGTCCGAGGCGAGAGCAATCAGCCTGCTTGCGTTCAGAACAGGCCGAGTGTGCCTCGTCATTCCCGGCGGGCAGGCTCATCGTCGGTGGATAAGGAACCGTGGCCGAGGACCTATACAGGATCCCGTCTCAATCGAGACTGACACCTTGTCTTCCATCGACGCGCGACAAGAAGCAATCGATTGAAAACGCAATTGTAACAACAAAGCATAAAGACGCCCTTGGTTGAGTGTTATGGCGCTCGCTGAAGGTACCTTGTCCTAACACGCAGCTTGCATTGTTGCCGGCACATCCCGTTAAATGATGAGGTGCTTCCGTCAGTGATCGGTGCAAGCTGAGGCCGTAATGATTTGTCCACGTTGCGCGCAATCCAGTCCGGACAACTCCCGGTTTTGTAGCCAATGCGGCGCACCACTCGTCCCGACCATGGCAGCCAGGGATGTTGGGCCGCCAGAGCTTGGAAGCACGGAGGAATTCAAGCCGGTCACCATCCTGTTCGTGGATATTGTTGCATCGACCGAACTTGTTTCGACTTTGGACCCGGAACAGGCGATGAGGCGTCTCGCGCCGCCGGTGTCGCTGATGCGGCAGGCTGTGGAGCGCTTCGGCGGGACGCTTATTCACACGCTGGGCGACGGAATCATGGCACTCTTCGGTGCGCCACAGGTTCAGGAAGGCCATGCACTTCTGGCATGTCATGCAGCTTTGGCCATTCATTCGGATATCAATCAGGCGCTCGGTACGACGGCCGTCCGAATCGGCCTGCACTCTGGCCTGATCGTTTCTGAGACGAAGTTTGCAGGTGCGATCAACGAACGGGAGGCTTACGGAGTCGCCATCCATATCGCCAACCGGGTGCAATCGTTGGCCGAGCCCGGAGCCATCTACCTCAGCGAAGACTGTTATCACCTCGTTGAGCGAGATTGCTCCGCAAGGCTGGTTGGGCGCAGGAGTATCCGCGGTCTGCCCTACGACATCACCGTTTACGAACTCCTCGGTCTTCAGCAAGCCTCGTCCGGAGAGCTCTTCAAGAATTCCAACCTCACCTTGTTCCAAGCCCGCGAGAGGGAAATGGCTGCACTGGAATTCTCCTTACAGGCAGCCCTCCGCGGTCAAAGTCATGTCGTCGGGATATGCGGTTCTGCCGGAAGTGGCAAATCGAGGCTTTGCTTCGAGTTTGCGAGCCGATGCCGGGGAGAACAGATTCCAGTCGTTGAAGTAAGGGTTCAGCCATATGGGAAGGCTGCGCCAATGCAGCCCGTCCTCGAAGTTGTCAGGCTGCTGCTCGGAGTTTCTGCGAGCGACGATCCGGCCCGGATGCGCCACCATGTCATGGATCAGTTAGGGCGGTTGGGCACTCCACCGGAGAACGCGCTGTCCTCTCTCTTCGAGTTTCTCGGCATCGCCCAAAGCACTCCCATGCCAGCAGTGACTCCGAAGATGCGTCACGCTGCACTTCTGGATTCGATCTCGTGGATAGTAGCCAGGTATGCCTCCAAACCGCATGTCATCATTCTTGAAGATCTACATTGGCTTGACGAAGCGAGTGAGGCCATTCTGGAAACCTTGATGGGCTCTATTGCCAATTCTCATGCGTTGATGGTCGTCAACTTTCGGCCCTCGTACCGGGCATCCTGGGTCGACCAGGACAGATTCCAGATCCTGGAGTTGAAGGATCTTGACCGCACGCAGATCGACGGGCTGATCACCTCCGTAATTGGCTCGCATGTGGACTTGGCAGACGTTCGGGAGCGAATCGCTGAACGTTCGGACGGCAATCCGTTCTTCGCCGAAGAGATCATCCACTCGCTTATTGAAAGCCAAGTCCTCATCGGAAAGCCTGGCGATTACCGGCTTGGCGGGGACATCAGCGATAATCCACTTCCCGTGACACTTCAGGCTGTCATTGGCGAGCGCATAGATAGGTTGCCCTCCTTCGATCGGACGATTCTGCAGATGGCGTCAGTCATCGGAAAGGAATTCCCGTATGAGGTATTGAAGGCCGTGAGTGCGCAGGAATCGGATACCGGGATTGAGGCTGCACTCCTCCGGCTATGTGTCGCCGAACTTCTTCAGGAGCGGAACAGACCAGATAGTCGCTACTACTCCTTTCGTCACCCGCTCATCCAGGAAGTCGCCTATTCAAGCCAACTGAAAGCCCGCAGGAGCAGACTTCATGCATTCGTCGCTCCCGCCTTGGCCAGCCACTATGCCGAACGTCAGGAGGAGGTCGCCGGACTTATCAGCTTCCACTACGAAATGGCTGGGATTCTCTCCAAAGCCGCCGAGTACGCTTGCAGAGCGGCGGAGTGGATCGGATCGATGCACCCCGCCCAAGCCATCAGACAGTGGCAGGTCGTACACCGCCTTGTCCATTCACAAAGTCCGTCCATAAGGGACAATGCCTTGCTCATCCTGTCGAGCGCCCAGATCGCATGGCTCGGATGGCGCGAGGGGATGGGCGCCAAGGATGCTGCCCCCTTTATCCAGGAGGCGTTGGCTGTTGCCAAGGAGACGGACGATTCGATGATCCCCCTGCTTCTGTTCGTGGAGGCACGGATCAGCGGAGCAAGTGGTGGAGCCGCCGACCATTACGTGACCCGTGTCAGGGACGCATTAGCTATACTGGATGGAGCATCAGATCAGAGCCGGGCTGCTACTCTCTATGCGTCCCTGAGCCAAGCCTATGGCTGGGCAGGCCTCTTCAACGAGGCTCTCGAAGCCAACGACCGTGCCTTGTCGTTACTCCAGCATGTGCAGGCGTTCGAAAACCGCTTTCTCGGCTACAGCGTCGAGCATTGGACGCTCAGCCTCAGAGCGCGAGTCCTGATCCATCTCAACCGCATCGACGAGGGAAGGGCTTGGCTCGACCATATGCTTGGGATCGAGGACGGGCTGATCGATCCGACAGTCCAGTTCATCAGCCATCTTGGCTATGTTGACTTGGCTTGGCTGTCAGGAAATCCGACATTGGCGAGACAGCACGCGTTACGAGTCAGTCAGCTCGCTGAGCGTCATGGTACGCCCTACCTCAAGGTCTTTGCGTACGCATGCACGGCCATGGCTCACGAACTGGAAGGAAACACTCGGTCAGCAATCCAAGGCTTCGAAGACGGGCTGAACTTCATGCATTCGGCGCGGGCGGCGCTGGATTATGAGCCCGATATGATGGCCAGCTTGGCTGAATGCCAAGCCAATGCGCAGTATTACGGAGAAGCACTTCTGACGGCGGAGAGGACGATCAGCCTATCCCGAGACCGCGCAACCCGACTGACCGAATGCCGAGCACTGATCGTTGCCAGTACCGCATTGATAGAGCAGTTCGGAAGTGAGCGCTGTCAGGATGCCTTAAGGATGTTGGCGGAGGCTGAAATGTTGATTAAGACCACAGGCGCCACAGTCCTCAAGCCGCGTTTGAGGGCCGCTCGAAAAAAGCTTTTGGCCAGATGCCCGTAGCCCCGCCTGAGCGATCGAACTTTGACCACCCGCCGGCCATAGTCTCCAACACGCAGTGCAGCCTAGGTCATAAGTTCGAGGCGGAACCCTTGGGTGAAACGAGAAGGGTGAACTCACTCATTCCATAGCCTTCGATGAGAGACACCTCTGCACCGAGGCGCACCTCACAGAAATCAATCCATTGGGCAGGACTTGCGCAGTAAAGACCGGGCGTTGCTTCCCGCCCCTGCTCAGGTTCGTGCACAAAGTTGACTGCAAAGGCTTTGCGGCTCGTCGCACCGAGATGAACCAATGTCCTTTCGATGAAGTTCTCCCATCTTGGGCGCGGCTGATCGAGCATCACGTTGAAAATCCCGCTCGCGATGCTGTAGTCTGCTGAACGAGGGCTTTCCCACCCGTGATAGAACCGGATCATACCTCCGGACCAGAGCTTTCTTGCCCTGCGAACCATCGCAAGAGACACGTCGACGCCAAGGTAGTCGACGGTACCGCCGGAATGGTAGAGCGCCATGTAACCGAGAAGAGCCCCGTAACCGCAGCCGACGTCATTGATTGAGATCGGCCTGTCGAAATCACAGATCTTGAGAAGTTTCCGAAAGCGCAGGGCCTGAGTGGGAACGCAGCTCCAGTCGACACCGAAAGGCGTCGGCCCGAAGCGACGAAGTCTCCGCGAGTAATACTCTGCGATCTGTCGGTAAGTCTTCTCAAGCTCCGTGGGTGCCGTGGCTGTCATGCAGCGCGGGCTCCTACTTCCGCCGGGGCGTCGTACGGCTAGTCTTGGCCGCTCCCTTGGACGACGCCTTGCTTGATTTGGTGGCTACCTTCCGCGCGGCTGCCGTGCTTTGCCGTGCGATTCGGGGAGCTGTCTTTGGAAGCATCGGGATCGACACGATGATATAGTTCTGCTCGATATAGAAGCGACCCGTCGGAGCATTCCTCACAATGACTCTCCGTCCGTCCTCGCTGCGGGAATCATGCGCTTGAAAGAGGACAGGGAGTGGCCTGCGCGACGCCAAGTTCTCGACCATCATATCCATGATGCGGTCGTTGCCGTTGACACCGGGCAGATCCGATTCGTATGCCCCGAGATCACCGATCAACTGCAGCCATCTGTTCCGCGCCCGGGGATTCCAAAACCCACCGAGGTTGAGAACTGCAACGCAGTCCCGGAGCGAGCGGCCGCGCTGGAAAATTTGGAATTCTCTCTGCAGTTCGGCCATTTCCTCAATACCGCCAAAGGCTTCTTTTGGACCCTGCGATGGTCCAAATCGAAGGTTCATGAGGTCGAATAATCCCGAGATGAAGATGTCATCCTCTTTCATGATGCGGCCCATGGGTCCCTCCGATTCCGCAGTGAAGACTTGGCGTGAATGTCTACGCGACGGGGTATGGCAACAGTCGACAAAAGAAGTGTCAAGATTAAATAGTCGGTTACTCTAAGGAATAGGAGTATTTAGATACAATCGGTTTCGAAGCTGTGTCTTTCATGTCGCATCCGACGGACGAGTGCAGAAGATCCTTGCCAATAATCCGTAACAGGAAAGCGCCAGGTGCACGTGAACCAAGCCGAACCGGTCAGCACGATGCTAAGCGGCACCTAGGGCGTGTTGTCGCTTGAACTGATTGGATCGACTTGCGTTTTGCTCCTCCGCGATGAGGAGG
>NZ_JAGPUP010000516.1:0-43483 GCF_018069605.1 Microvirga sp. HBU67558
ACCCTCAAGGGAGGCGCTCATATAAACCCTCCCAGACACTTTGCAAGCGACTTCTTCAAAGGAACTGCCGCAAACAGCGACTGAAGGGAGGAGGCACCCTAGAGTAATATCGTTATGATGCGTCCAACTTCAAGGGACGTGCGACCTTAAAGGACACTGCATGACACGGTGTATGGTGGTGATTGGCCGCTGGTGGATCACGGCTGGGAATTGTTATGCTGCGGCCCTGAAGAGAGGTCATATTGTCAGATCAACAGTTCAACCCCGAGAGAACCGCCGAGCTTCTGGTTGACGCCGTTACCGATACGGCTTTCGTCGTGCTCGATCGCGATGGAACGGTCGAGAGTTGGAGCCGCGGCGCGGAGTACATCTATGGATGGAGCCGCGACGAGGTGATCGGGCGCTCCGCGTCCGTACTGTACAGTGCTGCAGACGGTTCCGAGGCGCTTCGTCACGACATCCTTGCGGCTCGCTCAACGGGGCGTCACAGGAGCCAGGGCCTTCGGCCACGCAAGGATGGATCGGTCTTCATGGCCCTGGCGACGTTGACGCCGCTCTCCGACGGCGAAGAGTGCGGCATTGCGATGATCACGCGCGACATCACGGCGTCGGTTGTCGCCGAGGAGGCGCTGAGAACGCGGGAGGCACATCTGCGATCGATCCTCGAGACTGTTCCAGACGCCATGGTGGTCATTGACGAACAAGCCCGCATCCAGTCCTTCAGCGCTACTGCGGTGCGTCTCTTCGGCTACGAGCCCGCCGAAGTGATCGGGGAGAACGTCAAGATCCTCATGCCGCCGCCATACCGTGAGCAACACGACGGCTACATGCTGCGGTACCGCAACACGGGCGAAAGGAGGATCATCGGAGTTGGACGCGTCGTCGTCGGGCAGCGCAAGGATGGTTCAACCTTTCCCATGGAACTGGCGGTCGGTGAGATGCATTCGGGAGGGATCCGCTATTTCACGGGCTTCATCCGCGACCTGACGGAGCGACAAAGGACGGAGACGCGCCTGCAGGAACTTCAATCCGAACTCGTTCACATGTCGCGTTTCACGGCTCTCGGAGAGATGGCCTCGACGTTAGCGCATGAAATTAACCAGCCTCTCACCGCGATCACTAACTATCTCAAGGGCTGCAGGAGAATCCTGGAGCGGATGGAGGGCGATGCGATTCCCATGCTGCGGGATGCGGTCAATGAGGCGGGCGAGCAGGCCTTGAGAGCCGGGCAGGTGATCCGCCACCTGCGCGAGTTCGTGGCCCGGGGCGAGAGCGAACGTCATCTGGAGAACCTGCCCAAGCTCATCGAGGAGGCAAGCGCTCTGTCCCTCGTGGGGGCGAAGGAACAAGGGGTTCGTGTTGTTTACGACTTCGATCCGGACGCTCCCTTCGTGCTTGCCGACCGGATCCAGATCCAGCAGGTTCTGCTGAACCTGATCCGAAACGCCATCGAAGCCATGCAGGAGACAGAGCGGCGAGAACTCCGGGTAGCCACCCGCACGGTCGATGCCGGGCATGTGGAGCTGAGCGTGGAGGATACCGGAGCGGGTCTCGCGCCCGAGGTCGCAGCTCAGCTCTTCCAGCCCTTCGTCACGACCAAGAAGCACGGAATGGGCGTCGGTCTGTCGATCTGCCGTACGATCGTGGAGGCCCATGGCGGGAAGATCTGGGCCGAATCGGCGCCAGGAACGGGAACGGCATTCAGATTCACGTTGAGATTGGTCGGCAGGGAGGAGATGTCGCATGCAGAGTGATGTTGCGGTGCATGTGGTCGATGATGACGTGGCCGTCCGGAAGTCCCTGGCGTTCCTGCTCGCCTCGGAGGGCCTCCCGGTCCGCCTGCATGAATCGGCCTCGGCCTTTCTCGATGATGCGCCTGCCGTCGAGACGGGATGCATCGTGACGGATGTCCGCATGCCGGGGATCGACGGAATCGAACTGATCCGCCGGCTCAAGGCCCGCGGCGTTGCCCTGCCTGTCATCGTCATGACCGGCCACGCGGATGTGCCGATGGCCGTCGAAGCCATGAAGGAGGGGGCGGTCGACTTCCTGGAGAAGCCGTTCGGGGACGAGGTGTTCCTCGCTGCGGTTCGTTCCGCCTTGGTCCGTCAGGAGAAGAGCAGCCACCATGGACACCAGCTGGCCGAAATCCAGGGGCGCTTCGATGCCTTGTCCGAGCGGGAGCGGCAGGTGCTTGACGGTCTGGTCGCCGGAAAGGCCAACAAGGTGATCGCCTACGATCTCGGGATCAGCCCGCGGACGGTTGAGATCTACCGGGCCAATGTCATGGCCAAGATGCAGGCCAAGAGCCTGTCTGAACTCGTCCGTCTAGCCCTCCTGATCGAGGCCAAATAGTCCCTTAAGGGATATTCCTGAGTAGGGCGGCAGCCCACTTCGTGCATAATTTGCCATGTTGGCCAAATGTCATGCCCATTGGCCGGAACCGATGATTGCACAGGCGTTTGATGTCTCACCCTACGGGGCTGGTCATCGTCGTGGACGACGACGACGCGGTCAGAAACTCACTGAAGTTCGCCCTGGAGCTTGAGGGTCTGACCGTGCGGCTGTTCAAGGGCGGCGCGGAGCTTCTGGCCGCGTCGGATCTGCCGGAGGGCGGGTGCTACGTGATCGATTACAACATGCCGGGAATGACCGGAATCGAACTCGTCGGACACTTGCGGCAACGCCGAAATGACTGCCCGGCGATCCTCATCGCGTCCCAGATCAGCGACGATCTCAACCGTCGCGCAGCCCGATCGGGATTCCGGATCGTTCTAGAAAAGCCGCTGCATGACAGCGAGTTGCTCGACAGCATTCACGCAGCGCTCGCGTAAAATCGAGCCTGCTCATGGTCTGTGCTCCTGCGGCACTCTGTTCTGTTCGTTTTGGATCGACTTCCTCTCCAAAGCGTTCGGCCTCGCGACCTTGTAACCGCGAAGCTGAATAAGCTCGGGTTGGTTGAAGAGGAAGCTGAGGCGCTCGATATCCTAAGCTAAGCGTTCAGGCGCTCGAGCGCCGCCCTGTTGCTCAGCACCACGTGGCGAGCCGAGGGGAGCGCGATCATGCGCTGACGCTCGAGTTGCGTGAAGGACCGCGAGACGGTCTCGATGGTCAATCCGAGATGGTCAGCGATATCCGTGCGTGACATGGGAAGATCTAGAGCGTCTTCATCGGCCGTGCGCTCGGCCATATCGAGTAGGAAAGACGCAATCTTTTCCAGGGCCGATTTACGGCCGAGCAGGAGCATGTGGTTCTGGGCCCGGATCAGGGAGCGCATCATTCCCATCGTTATATCCCGGGCGAGTTGCGCATCGCTTCCGGTCATAGAGGCAAGATGGCTGCGGCGATAGGCGACGATGATGCAGTCGCCGACAGATTCCGCGCTGAACCGGTAGTCCTCGCCAGCCTCGATGCCGAAAATATCGCCTGCCAGATGAAAAGCATCAATTTGGCGCCGTCCGTCGCTGAGGAGCTTGGACGTGCGCACCACACCGGACAGCACCTTGTAGACGAAAGCGGCTCGGTTCCCCTCGGCGAAGATTTCCTCATCCTTGGCGAAGGACTGGACCGAGCCGACGCTGGAGGCCGCGGGCTCCGCTGGCTTGCGCAGGGGCGGAACTTCCAGGCTGAACAGAGGAAGGGTCGAAGAAGTGGCCTTATTGAGGAGCGCTGTCTGCATCGGACCCTCGCGAACTCGTGAACGTGACGATGCTCCATGGGTACCGCCGCCGAGGCGCGGCAAAAATTCAGGTCTGATACCTAAGGGGTTTTCCTTAGGTCGCCGTTCCGGTGACCCGGAGTCCGTCAAGGGGGCGCACCAGATACTATGCGAAGATGCTCGCCGCCAGAGTTCCGAGGATTGCTCCCGTGAGCGCGGCGCCGTCGTGCAGGCCGAGGAGCCATCGCGGGAGCGAACCGTTCCTGTGGACCCAAAGCGTGGTCCCAAGGACGACCAGTGACCATCCGCCGCCGACGCAGGCCGCTCCGAGCGAAAAGCCGCTCGCATTCGTTGACAGCATGAATGCTGCTCCGCCGAACGCCAGCAGCAGGCCTCCTGTAACGGAGAGATGAACAGGGAGGGCCAGGCGGGGCAGGAACGCCAGGAGCAACGACGGAGCGTACATGGCCATCACATGCCAAGCTACGGCCCCGACGGCCGCTTCCGACGGCGCGCAGCCGATGACCGCGATTGGGGTTGCACCCATCAGTGCGGTCATCATGAACCATCCGACCGCACTGATCAGGGTCGGCGGCAGGAAGGCGCGCCATCCTGGCGTGCCGACGGCTTCGGTCTTGTGCTCGCGACGGCTTTGGTAAGGCAGAGAGGCGGTCGCCACCAGAGACGCCACATGGGCCACGGCAGCCGCAGCGGCCGTGCCGGCAAATACCCGCGTAGACGCCAGATCCTCCGCGACAAAGGCAAGGGTCGGAGCGATAAGGCCCGCCAGGGTGGCTGCGCCGAACACGATCAAAACGGTGCCGGCTCCCTTGCCGCCGACAGGCACCGCGGCATGGCGATAGAACAGGCTGAAACCGCCAGCAATTCCAAGCCAGAACGAGCCGAGCACCAGGGCTCCGAAATGCATGGACGCAAGAGCAAAGACGAGCACGAGGCCCCCGGCGGCACCCAGACTCGCTCCGAGGGAGAAGGCGGCCCGCCGGCCGAACGAGTCGAGCAGGAACGAGGCGGGCAGGCTCGCAAGAGCCGCCCCGATATAGAAGGCCATATAGGGAAGCGCGACCAAGCCGTGGCTTGGTGCGAGCGCCAGCCCGGCCAAGGGCAGGATGCTGAGTGTCAGGATCTGCGCGAGAACCGAGAACGCGAAGCCTGCGGCCAGAGGGATCGTGCCGGAGCGGCCCTCGTTTGTCCGACCCAGCGTGCCCGGGTCACAGACGCATTCGAGCTGTCCCGCCCGGGGCATGGGGACTGAAACGATCATTTCCGGACATCGTCGTCGGACAGGACGCGCACGGCGGCTCCCTGCACATCGTCATACTGGCCACTTTTCAGCGACCACATGAAGGCAGCCAGACCGGACAGGCCCAGCAGGAGTGCCATCGGAACGAGATAGATCAGAACTTCCATGGCTCAGGCTCCTTGCGCTGCCGGACGGGGAGACGACGGGATCGGCTCGGTCTGCGGCGCGCCCGGCATGCGCCCGCGAGCCCGGAGGGCATTAAGGGTCACGATGGTCGAGGAGCCGGACATCGCGAGAGCGGCGACCAGCGGCGTGACGTAGCCGAGAAAGGCGAGCGGAACCGCGATCAGGTTGTACACGAGGGCGATGCCGAGATTCAGGCGCATCAGGCGGTGGGCCCGCCGGGCAATGTTGATGGTGTCCTGCACGGGCTTCAACATCTCGCCCAGGAAGACGGCATCGGCCTGTGTCTGGGTCAGATCGGCGGCGATGATCGGCGAAAGCGACACGTGCGACGCGGCCAGGGCCGGCGCATCGTTGAGACCGTCCCCGACCATCAGCACCTTACGTCCTTCGGCCTTGAAAGCCTCGAGCGCGTCGATCTTGTCAGTGGGTTTGCAGCCGCCGCGCCACCACTCGATCCCGAGGGCCGAGGCGACTGGCGCGACGGCCTCCGGTCGATCGCCCGACAGGATATAGCAATCGAGGCCAGATTCGCGCAGGCTTTGAACGACCGCGGCGGCATCCGGGCGAAGGGCCTGCCGCACGAGCAGAACAGCCTTCTTGCCACCCCAGGAGAATGCAATCGCGGACGCTGCCGGATCGGTAGAGGCGACCTGGGCCGCGAGATCATCCATCCCGCAGAAGGCGGGTCGGCCCAACCGCATCTCCTCGCCGTTGACAATGGCTCGAACGCCCTGACCGGGTTCTTCCATCACGCCATCATAGGGGCTGGCCTGAGCCATGCGGGCGATGGTGGCCGCCAGCGGGTGGTGGCTCGACAAGGCAAGACGACCGGCCGCTCCCAGCACGGTGGGATCGATATCGCCGGCGTTGACGATGCTCATACCCGGCATCGTCAGGGTTCCGGTCTTGTCGAACACGATGGTGTCGACCTTAGCCAGCCGCTCGAACACATCTCCCGTGTTGAGGAAGACGCCGGCGCGGAAGAGGGCTCCCGAGGCGACCACCTGGACCACCGGAACGGCGAGTGCCAGAGCGCAGGGACAGGTGATGATGAGCACCGCGACGGCGGTGATCAGCGCGTCGTGAACGGACGCCCCGGTGGCAATCCAGGTCAACGCCGTGAGGGCGGCTGCCGCATGCACGACCGGGGCGTAGACCTTCGCGACGCGGTCGGCCAGTCGCACATAGCGGGACTTGGCTGCCGCGGCATTCTCCAGCAGGCGCTCGACTTCGTCGAGGAGCGTGCCCTTGCCGGCGGCGGTTACCTTCACGGTCAGGGTGCCATGGGAGTTAAGGCTCCCCGCATAAACCTGACTGTCGGCCCGGACAGGGCGGTGAGCGGTCTCGCCGGTGACGAGGCTCTCGTCGATCTCGGACGAACCGGCGATGACGATGCCATCGACCGCAATGCGCTCGCCAGGACGCACCAAGACCCGGTCCCCGATCTTCACGGCAGCGGTTGGTAGGAGAACGACCTCGCCGCTGTCTTCGATCCTGTGAGCCACTTCGGTCCGGAACGATGCCAGGTTGCCTGCCACGGCGCGGGTTCTTCGACGCATGGCCTGATCGAGGTAGCGGCCACAGAGCAGGAAGAACAGGAGCATCACCACCGAGTCAAAATAGGTGTGCTCAGCGGAGTTGATCGTCTCGACAACGGAGACGGTGAGCGCCAGCAGGATGCCGATGACGATCGGAACGTCCATGTTTGTGCGGCCGTTGCGCAGGGCGTTCATCGCGCTCTGGAAGAAGGGCTGGCCCGCATAGGCCACCGCCGGAAGCGCGATGAGAGCCGCCAGCCAATGGAAGAAATCACGGGTCTCAGGTGTGATGTCCGTGACGTTGCCGGACCAGACTGACACCGCCAGCAGCATGATGTTCATGGAGGCGAAGCCGGCCACGGCAAGGCATTTCAGGAGCCATTTGGCCCGGCGGTCCTCTTCCTCCTCCACGAGCCTGGACCGGAAGGGATGGGCCCGGTAGCCGAGCCGCTCCAATTCGTCTACGACCTGAGCCGGGGAGAGCGCCCCCACGCGCCATTCGACGGCGAGACGATGGTTGGTGTAGTTCAGCCGTGCATCCACGATGCCGGGAAGCCGGCACACGCCGCCTTCGATCTCGTCAATGCAGGCGGCGCAGTCGATCCCTTCGATAGCGAGGTCGAGATGGGATGTGCCATCGTCCTGGTGCTTCACATAGATTGACAGGTCGAGCGCTTCGGCCATCACAGAGACCTCCTAGAGCGAGATGCGGGTCTTCGAGCGAAACAGAGTCTCAGTCTCCCGCCTGAGTTCGATGACGAGGTCCCATTGGCCCTCCGGCATGGGAGTGAGGCTCATGAACCGGCCTGGGGTCACTTCGACGAACTCGAGCGGCACGTCGCGACGCTTGTCGGTCGGATGGGCCAATCGGATCTCGGGGCCGAGGCCTGCCAGCGCCTGTCCCTGGGCATCCCTCGCCGTGATGATCACGCCGGCCGGACCATTGCGTTCGAGGGACGCCTCGACGGACCAATGGCGCGCGTCCTGGGCTTGAGCCGCCGCGACATCGTTCTTGAACGACAGGCCGGCCTTGTAGGCGCTCTCCGTCTCGACCCCGCTGAAGCTGGAGATGGCGACCCGAACCATGTAGAAATTCATGGCGAAGATGACGCCGAAGAATGTGACGAAGTAGAGCAAAACCGTCCGTCCGGTGATCGGTCGCGGCGCCCGGCCTGGTGTGCTGACGGGAGTGGACATCTGATTTCTCCTCAGGGGGCCTTGAAGTGATCGTTCGTGCTGGTCGTGTCGCCGGTGGCGAGATCGGTCAGAACGAACCGGAGCGGTACCGAATCCTCGGCGCGCGAACTCGTGTCGGTCACGAGAGCCCGGGCTTCGAGGGTCTGATCCGGACCGACGGTGACGGTGGGACGGCCCTGCTGATCAAGGTCTCCGCCCACGACGTCGATCCTCGCCTCCGGCAGACCTTCCAGGGTGAGGGAGTAGCGCCGTTCGTCTAGTGTCTTGTTGGCGACCCGGATCGTAAACCCATTGCGAATGGACCCGTCCGAGAGGCGCACGTAGAGCGGGTTGCGATCGTGCATCACGCTCAGGTAGAGGCTCTGGCGCATGGCGAGCGACCCGATCATCACCAGACCGACGACGGTCATGAGCCCCGCGTAGAAAAGGGTGCGGGGGCGCACGATGCGGCGGACTTCCGGGCGGCCCTCGATCCGGGCCTGGACGTTCATGTCCGTGTCATAGGCGATTAGGCCCTGCGGACGTCCGATCTTCACCATCACGTTGTCGCAGGCATCCATGCACAGGCCGCACTGGATGCAGTCGAGCTGAAGGCCCTTGCGAATGTCGACGCCTGTCGGGCAGACGGCCACGCATTGATTGCAGTCGATGCAGTCGCCGGCGGGCAACCCCTGTAGCTTCAGGACGTCGTTCTTCTTCACTGAGCCGCGCGGTTCGCCACGATCATAGCGGTAGGTGACATTGAGGGCATATTCATCGGTCAGCGCCGCCTGGATCCGCGGCCAAGGACACATATAGGTACAGACCTGCTCTCGCATGAACCCGGCAAGCGTATAGGTCGTGAAGGTCAGGATGCCGATCCACAGATACGCGACGAACGACGCCTGGAAGGTCGCGAGCTCATACACCAGGGTTGGCGCATCGGCGAAGTAAAGCACCCAGGCGCCGCCGGTCCACCACGCGATCATGAGCCAGATGACGTGCTTGAGGGCTTTTCTGCCGAGGACAGGGAGGGTGAGCTTCCCTTTGTCCTGGCGCATGCGCTCTCGCCGGTCGCCCTCGACCCAACGCTCCACCGCATAGAAGAGGTCGGTCCAGACAGTCTGAGGGCAGAGATAGCCGCACCAGATCCGGCCGGCGACCGCATTCATGAGGAAGAGGGTCAGGGCCGCCAGCACGAGAAGGCCGGTGATGTAGTAAACCTCCTGTGGCCAGATCTCGATGAAGAAGAAGTAGAACCGACTATTGGCAAGATCGACCAGGATGGCTTGATCCGGCGCGTTGGGGCCGCGATCCCAACGGATGAAGGGCAGGAAGTAATAGATCCCTAGCGTGATAGCGAGCACGATCCACTTGATCGTACGGTAGCGGCCCTTGACCGCCTGCGGGTAGATCTGCTTCCGAGGAGCATAGAGCGGAGCGTCGTCGGCCGAGGCTCCGAGAGGGTGGGGAAGGGGGGCGTCAGCCATCGAATCTGTCGCAATCGTCTCGATCTGAATGACGATGAGATACGATGAGCGTGACAGAGCCGCCTTGATTCAAATCAAGCAGCGATCGGAGCGCACCCCGGTCGCTGCGTCTTGCGGTGTCAACGACTTAGCGAGCCTGATCACCACCCAGGGAATGCACGTAGAGGGTGAGCGCCTTGATGGTCGTGTCGTCGAGCCGCCCATGCCAGGTCGGCATGACTCCGCCGCGCCCGTTCATCAGGCCCTCGACGATGGTGGCCTTGTCGGAGCCGAAGAGCCAGATCTTGTCGGACAGGTTGGGTGCGCCGAGGTCCTGGTTCCCTAGTCCCTTCTCCCCATGGCAGGCCGCGCAGTTGTCTGCGAAAACCTTCGCACCCGCAGCCAGATTGGCGCTTTTGTCGGTCGGCAGGCCCGCGAGGGAACGGACGTAATCGGCCGCCTGCAGGATCTCTTCGCGCTTGAGCATCCCGTCGCGACCGAA
Source organism: Microvirga sp. HBU67558 (assembly GCF_018069605.1). NCBI lineage: Bacteria > Pseudomonadati > Pseudomonadota > Alphaproteobacteria > Hyphomicrobiales > Methylobacteriaceae > Microvirga > Microvirga sp. HBU67558. Next base: position 9,791 of record NZ_JAGPUP010000516.1, read on the forward strand.
GGCCGGCATGGAGCCGGAATGGCCCTGATCGCTCGTGGAGCGGGCGCCGTGGCGGATCGTCTGGTCGATTTGGGCGAGCGACCCGCCCCAAAGCCAGTCGTCATCGTTCAGGTTCGGGTAGCCCTTGGCGCCTGCGCCGCCGGCTCCGTGGCAGGGGGCGCAGTTGTCTCCGAATGCCGCCTTGCCCTGGGCCCGCGCGAACGCGAACAGTTCAGGGGTCTGCCTGATCTCGTCCAGTGAGCTTGCGGCGAGCTTCGCGGTCATGCCGGAACGCTGCTGCTTGAGAGCGTCGAGATCGGCCGTCACCGCATCCCGCGAGTGCCAGCCGAGCGCTCCTTTGGTGTAGGAGGAGACCAGTGGCCACGCCGGGTAGGCGATGCAATAGGCGATCGCCCACGCGATGCAGGCATAGAACGTCCACAGCCACCAGCGCGGCAGAGGATTGTTGAGTTCCTGGATGTCGTCCCAGCTATGCCCGGTGGTGGTCACGCCGGAAACGGCGTCGACCTGTTCATGTTTGTCATGGGCCATGGGATCAATCCTCCTGGAGAGGCATGCGGGAGGCCGCGTCGAAGCGGTCCTTCCGTGAGGGAGCGAGGGCATAGATCAGCACCGCTAGGAAGACGGCGACGAAGTAGAGGAGCCCCCATGTCTGGGCGAATTCTGCAAAGAACTTGTATGCGGCTGGCATGGTCGTGATCCTCAGCGCACGTTGGCCTTGTTGTCATAGAGCTTGAAGTCAACCTGGGTGCCCAGCATCTGCAGATACGCGATCAGGGCGTCGGCTTCCGTGACCTTCTGCGGATTGCCGTCGAAGGCCCGGGACTGAGCCTTGGGATAGCGCTTGGCGAGATCGATGGCATTCGGATCGTCGGCATTGGCCTGGATTCGGACATCGCTTTCGGCATGCTTGAGCATCTCGTCGGTATAGGGAACGCCGAGCGTCGCCTGCACCTTCAGCTCCTCAGAGATGGCCGATGCATCGAGCTCGGTCGTTTCGAGCCAGGGATAGCCGGGCATGATCGAGCCGGGCACCACGGCGCGCGGATCCTTCAGGTGATCCTTGTGCCAGTCGTCGGAGTACTTGTTTCCGAGGCGGGCGAGATCCGGGCCAGTGCGCTTGGATCCCCATTGGAAGGGCCGGTCGTACATGCTCTCGGCGGCGAGCGAGTAGTGTCCATAGCGCTCGACCTCGTCGCGCAGGGGACGGATCATCTGACTGTGGCAATTGTAGCAGCCTTCACGCACGTAGATGTTGCGGCCGGCGAGCTCGAGAGGGGTGTAGGGACGGACGCCCTCCACCTTCTCGATGGTGCTCTTGAGGTAGAAGAGCGGCACGATCTCCACGAGGCCGCCGATGGAGATCACGATCAGCACGCCGATGATGAGGATGATCGAGTTGGTCTCGAAAATCTTGTGGCGGGACCAGAAAGACATGACCGTTTCCTTTATTCCGCGGCAATGAGTGCGGGCTGCATGGCCTGAGGAGCCTCCTCGACCGCCTCGCCGACCGAGATCGTCTTCCAGACGTTCCAGACCATGATCAGGCTGCCGGCCACGAAGAAGGCACCGCCGAGCGCACGGATGACATAGAAGGGGTTCATCGCTTCCACGGTCTCGATGAAGGAGTATTCGAGGAAGCCGAGACTGGTATAGGCGCGCCACATGAGGCCCTGGAGGATGCCTGCCACCCACATCGACGAGATGTACAGGACGATCCCGAGGGTCGAGATCCAGAAGTGCCAAGACACGGCCTTCATGGAGTAGAGTTCCTTCTTGTTCCACAGCCACGGTACGAGGCAGTAGATGGCGCCGAAGGAGATGTAGGCGACCCAGCCGAGGGCTCCGGCATGAACGTGGCCGATGGTCCAATCGGTGTAGTGAGACAGAGAGTTAACCGCCTTCACCGACATGAGCGGTCCTTCGAACGTCGCCATGCCGTAGAATGCGACCGACACCACCATGAGACGAAGAACCGGATCGGTGCGCAGCTTGTCCCAAGCGCCCGAGAGCGTCATGAGGCCGTTGATCATGCCGCCCCAAGAGGGCATCCACAGCATGACCGAGAACACCATGCCCAGGGTCTGCGCCCAGTCGGGCAGGGCGGTGTAGTGCAGGTGGTGGGGACCTGCCCAGATGTACATGAAGATCAGCGACCAGAAGTGAATGATCGACAGACGGTAGGAATAGACCGGCCGCTCGGCCCGCTTCGGGATGAAGTAGTACATAATGGCAAGGAAGCCGGCAGTGAGAAAGAAGCCGACCGCGTTATGGCCGTACCACCATTGCACCAGAGCATCCTGCACGCCCGACCATACGATGTAGCTCTTGGGCGAGAAGAGGGAGACCGGAGTCGCAGCGTTGTTGCCCAGATGAAGGACCGCAATAGTCAGGATAAAGGCGAGGTAGAACCAGTTCGCCACGTAGATGTGGGGCTCCTTGCGGCGCATGACCGTGCCGAGGAACACCAGGAAATACGTGACCCAAACGATCGTAAGGAAGAGGTCCGCGTACCATTCGGGCTCGGCATACTCCTTGCCCTGGGTGATGCCGAGCAGGTATCCCGTTCCGGCGATCACGATGAAGAAATTGTAGCCTAGCACCACAAACCAGGGTGCGATGTCGCCGACCATCCGGGCGCGACAGGTGCGCTGCACGACATAAAACGAGCTGGCGATCAGGACGTTGCCCCCAAAGGCGAAGATCACCGCCGAGGTGTGCAGCGGCCGCATCCTGCCGAAGGACAGCCACGCCGTGTCGAAATTGAGCGCCGGGAAGGCGAGTTGAAGGGCGATCAGGAGGCCGATTGTGAAACCCGCGACGCCCCAGAACACGGAAGCGATCGTGGCGAACTTCACCGGACCCATGTTGTAGTTCGGCTTGCCGCCGATGGTCAGCGGTGGCAGTTCGGCCGGCCGCTCGTAAAACCGGTTTACGATAGCGAATACGGCGGCGACACTGGCCGCTGCAAAGAGGTAGGCGTGAAAGGCGTATTCGGGCGTATAGGCCTTCGCCGCGATGATGATGCTGAGGAGTGCCAGCCCGGCGAAGGCAAGGGCGGAGCCCATTTCGCCGAAGGTCATTCCTTTTGAGGGTGCTGCCGCTTGAGCCATAGGCTTCGACCTTTTGAGATTATCGGCGAAGCCGTGAGCTTCGCCGTCAGTAGAGTCGTGTAATGGGAGGGGCGGGAGGGGGCATTGATGCAGATCAATGGCCGGACGCCGGCGCCTTAGAGGGCGGTGGAGTGACGCTGGCCGTCGTTCCCGAGGTAGCGGTCGAACACCGCGCAGACGTTTCGGACAAGGGCACGGCCCTCGTCCGGGATCGTCAGGGTCAGTCCGTCGCGCACGACGAGGCCGTCCGCCGCCAGTTCGTCGATGACCTCGATCTCGTGCCTGAAATTCGGGGCCTCGCCTCGGGCGTTCGACGCAACGTCCTGGAGATCAACGGAAAAGTCGCACATCAGGCGTTCGATGATCGTTCGGCGCAGGCGGTCATCCTCGGTCAGGGCGACGCCGCGGACGACCGGGAGTTGGCCACCGAGAACGGCCTCCCGGTAGGAGGGCGTCGTCGGCGCATTCTGGACATAGCCCTGCGGCACCGAGCCGATCGCCGAAGTACCGAAACCGATCAGGGCTGCAGCCTCGTCCGTCGTATAGCCCTGAAAGTTGCGGTGAAGCCGTCCGTCCTGCTGACGAATCGTCATGGCGTCGTCCGGCTTGGCAAAGTGATCGATCCCGATCTGCACATACCCGGCCTCAATGAAGGCATGGGCTGCGGCTTCGCGCTGCTCGACGCGCGCCACCGCATCGGGGAGCGCCGCTTCGGGCAGGAGGGCCTGATGGCGTTTCATCCAGGGGACATGGGCGTATCCGAACAATGCGATGCGGTCGGGATCGAGCCTCAGGGCACGCTCTACGGAGCGCCTCACGCTCTCGACGCTCTGGAACGGCAGGCCGTACATCAGGTCCAGGTTCAGGCCGTTCACGCCGGCCTGGCGGAGCCATGCGGCCACCTGGGCGGTCTGCTCGAACGACTGGATCCGCCGGATGTTCTCCTGGACCTTCGGGTCGAAATCCTGGACACCCAGGCTTGCCCGGTTGAGGCCGGCTGCCGCAAGGGCTTGAACGTGCTCCGGCGTGATCGTTCTCGGGTCTATTTCGACGGCGATCTCGGCCTCGGGCCGGATCTCGAAGGCCAAGCCAAGGGTACGGGAGATCCGCAGAAGATCGCCCGGGGACAGGATCGTTGGCGTTCCTCCGCCCCAATGGATATGGGTGACAGCCATGCGGCCGGGCAGGTGGCGCGCCACGAGTTCGATCTCCCGCTCCAGGCACTCCACATAGGCCGCGACGGCCGTGTAGCTGCGGGTCACGGCGGTGTTGCAGCCGCAATAGAGGCAGAGTTCCGCACAGAACGGCACGTGCAGGTACAGGGACAGGGGCTTGCCCGGCTCCAACTCGGCGAGCCAGGACGCATAGGTCTCAGCCGTGACGTCCGGCTTGAAGTGCGGGGCGGTGGGATAGCTCGTATAGCGCGGGACGCGCTGGTCGTAGCGGGCAATGAGTTCAGGGGTCATGATGGAAGCTTGCATGGAAGCTTCGCGATCCGCTTTGACCTGGATCAAAGCTGGCAGATCCCTGGAACGGCATACCAATTGCGCCTTCCATTCGGATTCCACCGGTCCCGTCGGCGCGGGGCCGGTGCACCGCCGCTCTGTCCGGGCGGGAAAACCTACCGGCCGTCGACGGACGAGGCTCGATCGCCGCGGCACGGTTGCGATATCGTCGCCCTGCCACACCTTCATCCTTCCCACTGGGCCGATCCTGGAGCAGCAGACATGACGGACATCCATCTTCTCATCGACGGCCGGGACGTGCCCGCCTCCAATGGCGCCACCTTCGAGCGGCGCGACCCGATCTCCGGTGACGTGGCGAGCCGGGCCGCCGCCGCGGGCGTCGCCGATGCGCAGGCGGCCGCCGATGCGGCGGCAGCCGCCTTTCCGGCCTGGTCCAGGCTCGGGCCGAACGCCCGGCGCGCGGTGCTCCTGAAGGCTGCCGATCTGCTCGAGGGCAGGGCCAAGGACTTCGTGACCCTGATGGCGACCGAGATCGGCGCGACCGCCGGCTGGGCGCAGTTCAACGTGAAGCTCGCGGCCGGCATGCTGCGCGAGGCGGCTTCGCTCACGACGCAGATCACCGGCGAGATCATCCCGTCCGACAAGCCGGGCTGCGTGTCCATGGCGGTGCGCCAGCCGGCCGGGGTCGTGCTCGGCATCGCGCCCTGGAACGCGCCGGTCATCCTCGGCGTCCGGGCCATCGCGACGCCGCTCGCCTGCGGCAACACGGTCGTCCTGAAAGCCTCCGAGATCTGCCCCGGAACCCATCATCTGATCGGTGCCGTCCTGCGGGAGGCCGGTCTGCCGGCCGGCGCCGTCAACGTGATCACGAACGCGCCGGAGAACGCCCCGGAGGTGATCGAGGCCCTGATCGCCCATCGGGCCGTGCGCCGGATCAACTTCACCGGGTCGACCCGGGTCGGGCGCATCATCGCCGAGACGGCGGCGCGCTTCCTGAAGCCCGTGCTTCTCGAACTCGGAGGCAAGGCGTCCCTCGTGGTGCTGGACGATGCCGATCTCGACGCCGCCGTTGCGGCATCGGCGTTCGGGGCCTTCATGAACCAGGGCCAGATCTGCATGTCGACGGAGCGCATCGTGGTCGACGACGCGGTGGCGGACGATTTCGTCGCCAGGCTCGCCGCGAAGGCGGACTCGCTCCAGGCCGGCAATCCGCGCCACGGAAACTTCGCCCTCGGATCCCTCGTCGGCGTCGAGGCGGCCCAGCGGATCAGCGGGCTCGTGGACGACGCCGTCTCGAAAGGCGCCAGGCTCCTGGCCGGCGGCCGGGTCGACGGCACGGTCATGTCGGCGACGGTTCTCGACCATGTCACCCCGGCCATGCGGCTCTACGGCGAGGAATCCTTCGGCCCGGTGGTCTGCGTGATCCGGGCGGCGGGACTCGAGGAGGCGGTCCGGATCGCCAACGACACGGAATACGGCCTGTCGGCGGCGGTCTTCGGCCGGGACGTCACGCGCGCCCTCGACGTGGCGCACAGGATCGAGTCCGGCATCTGCCACATCAACGGGGCCACGGTGCACGACGAGGCTCAGATGCCGTTCGGCGGCGTGAAGGCGAGCGGCTACGGCCGCTTCGGCGGCAAGGCCGGGATCGCCGAGTTCACGGAGCTGCGCTGGATCACCATCGAGACCGGCCCGCAGCATTTCCCGATCTGAGGACGCCTGCCACGATCCTTGGATTCTTGCCGGGAACTTCGCCCGTCCGGCTCGCTTGCCCTGCGCGGCGCCCTAAGTGAGAAGAAGCACCCTCAGCCAGGGCGCCGTCAGGAGAGCATTCGTGAGGCCGGTCATCATTGCCGTCGCGATCACGGGGTCGGTCCCGCGCAGGAAGGACAATCCGGCGGTGCCGATCACCCCGGACGAGCAGATCGAGTCGACCCGTCAGGCCTACGAGGCGGGCGCCACGCTCGTCCACATCCATGTCCGCAACGACGACGAGACGCCCTCGTCCGATCCGGATCGCTTCGCGGCCGTCCAGGCCGGTGTCGCCAGGCACTGCCCGGGCATGATCATCCAATTCTCGACCGGCGGCCGGGGGCGTGATCCGGCCCAGCGCAGCTCCGCCCTCGGCCTGCGCCCCGACATGGCCTCCCTCTCGACGGGCTCCGTCAACTTCCCCACCATCGTGTACGAGAACCACACGGTTCTGGTGGACGAGATGGCGGGAAAGATGAAGGAGTTCGGAATCCGCCCGGAGATCGAGATCTTCGATCTCTCTCATCTGCACGGGGCCAGGCGCCTCGCCGACAAGGGGCTGCTCGACGATCAGCCGCATATCCAGTTCGTCATGGGAATCCAGAATGCGCTTCCGGCCGAGGAGCGCCTGCTCGACATCCTGCTCAAGGAAGCCAAGCACCTGTTTCCGAACTGCACCTGGACGGCGGCCGGGATCGGGCGCCATCAGGCCCCGGTCATGGACTGGGCGCTCGCGCGGGGTGCGGACGCGGTCCGGACCGGGCTCGAGGACAACATCCGCATCACCCGGGATCGGCTCGCCTCCAGCAACGCGGAACTCGTGGAGCACGCGGTGCTGTCCGTCGAGCGGCACGGCCACCGGGTCGCGACCCCGGACGAGGCCCGGGCGCTGCTGGGCTGCAGACCGGTTCCTGCGACCTAGAGCGGGTGTATCGCTCTCAGATCCAACCTCTGCGACGGGCGACACCGGCCGCGATGCCGATGAAGGTACCCAAGGCGGAGATAACAACCCAGAAGCCGATGACGCCAGTTTGTGTGTAGGGCGTCTCGAAATTCATGCCGAACACGCCCGCCACCGCCCCGATCACGCCCAACATCACGGTGACGAAAGTCAGCCTGCGGACAAGGTCATTCGTCGCTTCTGCCGTACGGGTCGTAAATAACTCAAACGAGCCGTTCACCAGTTCGCGGGCGTGGTCGACGGCATCCACGGCACGCTCGAACCGTCGTTCCAGGGATTGATAATGCGCAGCCGCCTCGGACTCGAAGATTTGAGCGAAGTCCGGACGTGAGAGCCCGTAGAAGACAGGGCGTTGCTGATTCAGGAAGTGGCGAAGTTCGGACACCTTGCGCCGCATCCCGACCACGCCTGCGAGCAGGCTGCGCCGGGCCGAGTGCGCCAGCATCGCCTCGTCGATCCGGTCCAGAAACTCCTCGAGTTCGCTGACGGCCTCGAAATAGGCGCTCAAATGCCAGTCCAGCAGGGATGCCGCGAGCGCCGGTGGGCTCAGAGCCCCGATCACCGTCTCACCCTTGCCCTGGTCGCGGAAGGCCTGAAGGAACGGCAATTCGCCATCATGCACGGTAATGATCCACCGCGGGCCAATGAGAAAGTCCAAGTGGACGGGACGCCACTTGGTTAGGGCCCGATCCCCGTTGCCGTTCTCTCCGCGCGAGAGGCCGATAACGTCGAACTGGAAGTACTCGCCGTAGTTGTCCAGATACGGCGCCTCTTGAGGATTGAGCAGTTCCCTGACAGAACCGCGGTCCAGGCTGAAGAGACCGGCGAGATGCTCCACCTCATCGCGATTGCGGCCGCTGACGTCGACCCACAGGAGCGTTCGTTCGTCGAGGCCCGCCAGGCATTGCTCATCGAGATCGACCTCTCGGTCATGTCCATCTGCATTATAGAGAAAGGCCTGGATCATTTTCCCTGGATTGATTCTGCCAGATTGAGGTCGCGTTTACTGCCCGATGCTGGCCAGCAGAAGACTTGATCCGATCAGGCAACCGAAAGACGCAGCAAAAAGTATCGCGGCTCGGGTGAGAGACGGTTTCGCTTCCGCGCCTGATGGGCGTGAGCCGACACCTTGCGATTCCTCTACGCTTCGAACACGATCCATGACCTCTCCTGCCTGAATTGCACGGCGGCATGAGGACTGAACGGAAGTGGCAGGCGGATTATTCCATCAAACAGGGAAAAAATATCATCGGAGGCGCAACGATGACGCACATTGCGCACCTGTTGCAGCCTCAAGCCAAGAGCTCGGTTCACAAAATAGTCGAATAGGTGGCTATGGCGATCGGGAGCGTCACGAAGATGACCGTCGTTACGATCTTTTCCAGGCGGTCGATTTCATTCTCGGCATCCGTGATTTTTGCATGAATTCTTGAATCGTCACCGCTCATCATGATCACCAGTTCTATAAATAAACTATGTGATGACAACGTTTGGCGAGCGTCCGAGGTCCATGTGACGAGCCACGAGCCGGGCCTGTTTCTCCGCACGGTGCCATCACGGGAAAAGAAGCATTGTTTCGAACCCGAAAGCGCAATTCCACGTCTCACGTCCGATGCGCTAAAGCAGGTAGCGCAGCGACTCGCTCGCCGCGCTCAGCGACGGCAGGAAGCGCTCGCGCATCTCGTCCGCCGAGACGCGCCCGGCCTGCGCGCTGAGATTGAGCGCGATCGTCACCTGGCCGTTCTTCTGGACCACCGGCACGGCGATGGAGCGCAGGCCGAATTCGAGCTCCTCGTTCACGATGGCATAGCCCTGGCCGCGCGTGGCTTGGAGGACGGCACGGAATTCCGCCTTGTCCGTCACGGTCTTCGGCGTCCTCGCCTCCAGGCGGACGCGCCCGAGATAGGCGTCGATCGCCTCCTCGGGCTGGTAGGCCAGGATCGCCCGGCCCAGGGAAGTGCAATAGGCCGGGAGACGGCTGCCGACCCCCAGGCCGATGGACATGATCCGGCGCGTGGCCGAACGGGCGATGTAGACGATGTCGTCGCCGTCGAGGATCGCGGCGGAACTGGATTCGCCCGTCGCCTCCGAGATCTGCTCGAGAAAGGGCTGTACCCGGGTCGAGAGCGACGCGGACGAGAGATAGGCGTAGCCCAGCCGCAGGATCCGGGGGCTTAGGGAAAAGTAGCGCCCGTCGAAGCTCGCGTAGTTCAGCCGGGTCAGCGTGAGCAGGTAGCGCCGGGCCGCCGCCCGGGTGATGCCGGTCAGCTTGGAAACGTCGGACAGGGTCAGGCGGGGCCGGCTGGCATCGAAGGCCTCGATGACGAGGAGGCCCTTTTCGAGACTCGCGACGAAATCCCGGTCGCTGCCCTGATCCTCGATATTTGCACCCTGCATCGCCCGCTCCGGAGGGGTATGGTGAACTTTGGTAGCCTTGACACCCCCATGCCAAACCGTACTACATGTGCGATATAGCTTTCAATGTTCGCGATGCGCACAAAGGGCTAGACGATAGGATGAGAAGACCGCGATCCTGGATAACGAGATCGGGGCGCCTAGAGGGAGGAACGGAATGAAGGTTTCCAACGCAATTCTCGGAGCCGCCATCGGGGCTCTGCTGGCGGGTTCGGCCATGGCCGACACGATCAAGGTCGGCATCATCGGGCCGTTCTCGGGGCCCTTCGCGCTCCAGGGAAAGAACTTCCAGGCCGGCGTCGAGGCCTACATGGCGCTCAACGGCAAGTCCGTGAAGGGCCATGACATCGAGGTGATCTACCGCGATCTCCCGGCGGCCAATCCCGCCCAGTCCCGCGCCCTGGCGCAGGAGCTGGTGGTGAAGGAGAAGGTGCAATATCTCGGCGGCGTGTACTTCACGCCGGACGCCATGGCGATCACGCCCCTGCTCAAGCAGGCGAACACGCCGCTCGTGATCTTCAACGCCGCCACCTCGGCGATCATGACCCAGTCGCCCCTGGTGGTGCGCACCTCCTTCACGACCGCGCAGACGACCTCGCCCCTGGGCAAGATCGCCACCGAGCGCGGCGTCAAGAAGGTGATCTCGGCGGTGAGCGATTACGGCCCGGGCGTCGATGCGGAAGCGGCCTTCAAGAAGGCGTTCGAGGCCGCCGGCGGCCAGGTGGTGGAAGCCATCAGGATGCCGCTCAACACCACCGATTTCAGCCCGATCATGCAGCGCGTGCGCGATTCCGGCGCCGAGGCGGTCTTCGCCTTCCTGCCGTCCGGCCCCACGACCCTGGGCTTCGTGAAGGCCTACAACGAGACCGGCCTGAAGCAGGCCGGGATCAAGTTCTTCGCACCGGGCGATCTCACGCAGGAATCGGATCTTCCCGCGCTGGGCGACGGCGCCGTGGGCCTGCTCACCACGTTCCATTACGCGGTCTCGCACGACAGCCCCGAGAACAAGAAGTTCGTCGAGGCCGCCACCAAGGCCGTCGGCGGAGCCGACCAGCTCTCCTTCCCGTCGGTCGGCGCCTATGACGGCATGCACGTGATCTACAAGATGATCGAGGCGACGGACGGCAAGCAGGATGCCCAGAAGGCCGTGGACGCGGTGAAGGGCCTGGCCTGGACGAGCCCCCGTGGTCCCGTGAGCATCGACGCCGAGACCCGGCACATCACGGAGAACATCTATCTCCGCGAGGTCGTGAAGGGTCCGGACGGCAAGACCACCAACAAGGAAATCCAGACCTTCCCGAACCAGAAGGATCCTGGCCTCGCCACCCAGTAAGCGGGCGGCCTGCACTCTCGAAGACGCGGCGTGGTGACGCCGCGTCTTCCGCTCAACCGATCAGCCGCGCGTCCGGGATTCTCCATGCAGACCGTCCTCAGCATCGCGATCGACGCCTTTGCCTACGGCATGGCCCTCTTCATCATCTGCATCGGCCTGTCGCTCACGATGGGGCTGATGCGGGTGGTGAACCTGGCGCATGGCGCCTTCGCGATGATCGCAGGATACATCGCCTCCTACGCGGCGCGCGATCTCGGACTCGGCTACGCAGTCGCGATCTTCCTGGCGATCATCGGCACGGTCGTGATCTCCATTCCCCTGGAGCGCCTGCTCTACCGCCGGATCTACGGCCGGCCCGAGCTGACCCAGGTGCTGATGACCATCGGCATCACGTTCTGCATCATCGGCATCACCAACTACTTCTTCGGCCCGACCCTGAAGACGATCCCGCTCCCCGGCAGCCTGAGCCAGCCGGTGGATGTCGGCTTCAAGACGATCGCCGCGCACCGCCTCTTCGTGATGGCCTGCGGAATCGTCGTGGCCGGCGGGCTCTGGTACCTGATCGAGAAGACCGATTTCGGCATCAAGCTGCGGGCCACCGTCGACAACGCCGCCATGGCCGACGCGCTGGGGGTGCGCACGCAGGTGGTCTACGCCGTCAGCTTCGCCATCGCCATCGGGCTTGCGGCCTTGGGCGGGGTCGTCGGCGCCGAGTTCCTGCCCATCGAGCCCTACTACGCCCTTCGCTACATGGTGACGTTCCTCGTCGTCGTGTCCGTCGGCGGAGCCGGGTCGATCCCCGGCGCGGTCGCCGCCTGCCTTCTGCTCGGTGCGGTCGATACGACCGGGCGCTACCTCATGCCCGAGTTCGGCAACTTCTTCTTCTATGCCGCCGTGATCGCCATCGTGTGCGTGTTCCCGCGCGGCTTCTTCGGAAGGGCCCAGTAACGTGCAGGTCGCCGCTCAAGCACAGAGAATCGCATCGCCGTCGGACGTCGGGAACCGGTGGCTGCGGGACGCGATCGGCCTCGCCCTGATCATCGCGGCGGGCCTTGCGGGATACTGGCTGTTCCCCGACAACCTGGCGCTCCTGACCCGGGTCATCGCGGTGGCGCTGCTCGTCCTCTCGCTGGACCTCATCACGGGCTATTGCGGCGTTGCCTCGCTGGGACAGGCCTCGCTCTTCGGCGCGGGCGCCTACGCGGCGGGGATCGCCTGCGTGAACGGCGTCACCGAGCCCCTGACCCTCATCGTCATCGGGTCGGTCGCCGGAGCGGTGGCGGGCCTTCTCATGGGCACGATCATGCTGCGCGCCCATGGCCTCGCCCAGCTCGTCCTGTCCATCGCCATCGTCCAGCTCTTTCACGAGGCGGCCAACAAGGCCTCGGCCTATACCGGCGGCAGCGACGGGCTCGCGGGCCTGACGGTGAGCCCGCTCTTCGGCGTATTCGAGTTCGACCTCTGGGGGCAGACCGCCTATCTCTTCGGGCTTGCCCTGCTCGTCGTCGTGTTCGTCGCGCTCAAATTCATCGTGTCGTCGCCCTTCGGCATGCTGTGCCGGGGCATCAAGCAGGACCCGATCCGCATTCGCGCCATGGGGTCCTTCGTGTTCCCGGTGCTCCTGAAGATGTTCGTGATCTCGGGCGCGGTGGCCGGCATGGGCGGGGCACTGGCTGCGATCTCCACCCAGGTGGTCGGCCTCGACAGCGTCAGCTTCGAACTCTCCGCCAATGCCCTGGTCATGCTGGTGCTCGGCGGTCTCGGCTCGCTCTACGGCGCCCTCGTCGGAACGGTGATCTTCATGGGGTTCGAGCACATCGTGTCGGCCATCAATCCGTTCCACTGGATGACCATGGTGGGGGCGCTGCTCATCGCCGTGGTGCTCGCGGCGCCCGGCGGCCTGAGCGGCGTGCTCGAAACGCTCGCCGGATCGGCCCGGCGCAGCAAGGGAGGGCGCTCATGAGCGACCTGTTCCGCGTCGAGGGCCTGACCAAGAATTTCGGCGGCCTCGCGGTCAGCCGCAACATCTCGCTGTCGATGCCCGCGGGCGAGCGGCTGGCCCTGATCGGGCCGAACGGCGCCGGCAAGACCACCTTCGTCAACCTGGTGACGGGACAGATCCCCCCGAGCGCCGGCCGCGTGGTTCTCAACGGTGAGGACGTTACCGGCCTCGGGGCCGTGCGGCGGGTGCGCAAGGGATTGGTGCGCACCTTCCAGGTGACGCGCCTTTTCTCCGAGCTGACCCCGGAAGAGCACGTGACGCTCACCGTGCTCCAGCGCGAAGGCAAGGCGCGCCGCATCCTGAGCCGCTTCACGGGCCATTCCGAGGTGGCCGGCGAGGTGGAGGGGATTCTCTCGACGCTCGGCCTGCTCGACGTGGCGCGCCGCAGGGTCGGCGAGATCGCCTACGGCCAGCAGCGTCTGCTGGAGATCGGCATCGCGCTGGCGCTGCGACCGAAGGTGCTGCTGCTCGACGAGCCGGCCGCGGGCGTTCCGTCGAGCGACACGCCCAGGATCGAGCAGGCGCTGGAGCGCCTGCCGCCGAGCCTCGCCGTGCTGATGATCGAGCACGACATGGATCTCGTCTTCCGCTTCGCCAAGCGCGTTGTCGTGCTGGCGGCGGGCGAGATCATCTTCGAGGGCCTGCCCTCCGAGGTCGCCGCCGACGACCGGGTCCGTGAAGCCTATCTGGGGAACTATGCCCATGCCCGCAGAATCGCTTGAGGTCCGCCGATTGAGCGCGGGCTACGGCCCGACGGTCGTCCTGGAGGACGTGTCCTTCTCCGTGCCCTCCGGGGCGCGCCTGTCCATTCTCGGCCGCAACGGCATGGGCAAGACCACGCTGCTTTCGACCCTGATGGGCATGAACCGCCGCTATGGCGGCGAGATCCTGATCGGCGGCGCCGACGTGTCGTCCCTCAAGAGCTCCGAGCGGGCGCGCCGGGGCATCGGCCTCGTGCCGCAGACCCGCGACATCTTCCGTTCGCTCACCGTGGAGGAGAACCTGGTCGTCGGAGTCAAGGACCGGCCGCGCAGCGTCATCCAGGAAGCCTACGACATGTTCCCGCGCCTGCACGAGCGGCGCGCCAATCTCGGCTGGCAGCTGTCGGGCGGCGAGCAGCAGATGCTCTCGACCGCGCGCACCATCCTGGGCCGCCCGTCCGTCCTGCTCCTCGACGAGCCGCTCGAAGGACTGGCGCCGGTGATCTGCGAGGAGCTCATGGCGGCCTTCACGCGGCTTGCCTCCAGCGGCGAGATGACGATCCTGCTCGTCGAGCAGCGCCTGGAGAGCGCGCTGGATTTCGCCGAATCGATCCTGATCCTGGAGCGCGGTCGCATCGCCTGGCAGGGGACGAGCGAGGCTCTGCGCGCCGACCAGAACCTGGTCGAGCACTATATCGGCGTCGGCTCGTTGCATTGAGGTTTGGCATGGCATTCACACGCGTCAACGGAATCGTTCTGCATCATCAGGTGCTCGGGCAGGCTGACGGGCCGGCGCTCGTCTTCGTCAATTCCCTCGGCAGCGACCTCCGCATCTGGCAGGACGTCGTGCCGGCCTTCGCGGATAGGTACCGGATCGTCCTCTACGACAAGCGCGGGCACGGGCTCTCGGACGCGCCGCCCGCGCCCTATACGATCGACGATCATACGGACGATCTCCTGGCGCTGCTCGATCAACTGAAGGTCGACAGGGCCGCTGTCGTCGGCCTCTCCGTGGGCGGCATGATCGGCCAGCGCATCGCCGTGCGGGCTCCCGAGCGGGTCCGGGCGCTCGTGCTCTGCTGCACGGCCGCGAAGATCGGCACGCCGGAAAGCTGGGCCGAGCGCATCGCGGCCGTCGAGGACGGCGGCATCGAGCCCATCGCCGACGCCGTGCTCCAGCGCTGGTTCACGCCGCTGTTCCGCGAGACGCGTCCGGACGAGGTCGCGGGCTGGCGCAACATGCTGGTGCGTACGCCCGATCACGGCTATGCCGGCACCTGCGCGGCGATCCGCGACGCGGACCTGCGGCCTGATGCGGGCCGGATCGCCGCGCCGACTCTCTGCGTCGCCGGCGACCAGGACGGGTCGACGCCGGCCGACGTGGTCAAGGGCACGGCGGATCTCGTTCCGGGCGCGCGCTTCGCGCTCATCGACGGGGCAGGGCACATCCCCTGCGTCGAGAAGCCGGCCGTGCTGTCGCGGCTCATCGGCCAGCATCTTGAGGAGGCGGGACTTGTCTGAACAGGAACGAAGCGAACGCTACAAGGCCGGCATGGCGGTGCGCCGCGAGGTGCTCGGGGACGCCCACGTGGACCGGGCGACCGCCCAGATGACGGAGTTCGACGCCGATTTCCAGACCTTCATCACCGAAGGCGCCTGGGGGTCGGTGTGGTCGCGCCCCGGCTTCACCAAGCGCGAGCGCTCCATCGTGACCATCGCGCTCCTGGCCGCGCTCGGCCAGGACGACGAGGTCGCCATGCATGTGCGCGCCACGCGCAACACGGGCGCGACCAAGGAAGACATCAAGGAGGCGCTGCTGCACGTGGCCGTCTATGCGGGCGTGCCGGCGGCGAACCACGCCATCAAGATCGTCAAGAAGACATTCGCCGACATGGAAGCCGCTTCGGAACAGGAAGGCGGATCCGGGAGGAACAAGCATGAGTGACAACGGCCAATATTTCCAGCGTGACCGGACCTGGCATCCGCCGGCCTTCACGCCGTCCTACAAGACCTCGGTGCTGCGCGCGCCGCAGCAGGCGCTGATCTCGCTCGAGAACACGCTCTCGGAATCGACCGGTCCGGTGTTCGGGCATTCCAAGATCGGCCCGTTGGACAACGACCTGATCCGCAACTACGCGAAGACCGGCGAGGCCATCGGGCAGCGCATCGTCGTCTACGGCCGGGTGCTCGACGAGAATGCCCGTCCGGTACCCGGCGCCCTGGTGGAGTTCTGGCAGGCGAATGCCGGCGGGCGCTACCGCCACAAGAAGGAAACCTATCTCGCGGCCATCGACCCGAATTTCGGCGGCTGCGGGCGCATGATCACGGACGAGGAGGGACGCTACTGGTTCCGCACCATCAAGCCCGGCGCCTATCCGTGGCCGAACGGCGTGAACGACTGGCGCCCGGCGCATATCCATTTCTCGATCTTCGGCCACGCCTTCGCGCAGCGCCTGATCACCCAGTGCTATTTCGAGGGCGACCCGATGATCTGGCAGGACCCGATCGCCATGACGGTGCCCGACAGGGCCGCCGTGGAACAGCTCATCGCGGCGCTCGACCGGCAGAACACCCTGCCGATGGATTCGCTCGCCTACAAATTCGACATCGTCCTGCGCGGCCGCCGCTCGACCATGTTCGAGAACCGGATGGAGGGGAACTGATGGTTCAGAAGCTCGATTTCCTGAAAGAGACGCCCTCGCAGACGGCGGGACCCTATGTCCATATCGGCACGAACCCGAACTGGGTCGAAATCACCGGCGTCTGGAACGAGGATCTCGGACTGGTGCTGGTCGGCCCGGAGACCAAGGGCGAGCGCATCATCGTGAAGGGCCGCATTTTCGACGGCGCCGGCGACGTCCTGCGCGATGCCCTCGTGGAGATCTGGCAGGCGGATGCCGAGGGGCTCTACAACAGCCCCGAGGAGACCCGCGGCAAGGCCGATCCGAACTTCGTCGGATGGGGCCGTCAGCCCTGCGACGGCGCCACGGGCGAATACCGCTTCGAGACCGTCAAGCCGGGCCGCGTGCCGTTCCGGGATGGACGGATGATGGCCCCGCACATCACGGTCTGGATCGTCGCGCGCGGCATCAATATCGGGCTGCACACGCGCCTGTATTTCTCCGACGAGGAGGCGGCCAACGCCGAATGCCCGGTGCTCGCCCAGATCGCCCGCAAGAACCGGATCCCCACCCTGATCGCCACCCGCGGCGAAGAGAACGGTCTGCCGGCCTACACCTTCGACATCCATCTCCAGGGTGACAAGGAAACCGTGTTCTTCGACATCTGATCGCCGACCCGAGAGCATATCATGGCCAAGTTCCAGAGCCTCAAGGAGGCCGTCGCCGAGAACCTGCGCGAGGGCGACACGGTCGCCTTCGAAGGGTTCACCCACCTGATCCCCCATGCGGCCGCCCACGAGGTGATCCGCCAGGGGATCCGGGACCTCACCGTCATCCGCATGACCCCGGACATCGTCTACGACCAGATGATCGGCATGGGTCTGGTGAAGAAGGTGATCTTCTCCTACGCGGGCAATCCCGGCGTCGGCCTGCTGCGCCGCATGCGCGATGCCATCGAGAACGCCTGGCCGCGCGCCATCGAGACCGTGGAGCACAGCCATGCCGCCATGGCCAACGCCTACGAGGCGGGCGCGGCGGGCCTGCCCTGCGCGGTGTTCCGCGGCTATCGCGGGGCGGGCCTGAAGGAGGTCAATCCCTCGATCAAAAGCATCGTCTGCCCGTTCACCGGCGAGGAGCTGGCGGCCGTGCCGGCGCACCGTCCGGATGTTGCCGTCATCCATGCCCAGAAGGCGAGCCGGCGCGGCGACGTGCTGGTGGAGGGCATCATCGGCGTGCAGAAGGAGGCCGTGCTCGCGGCCAAGCGCTCGGTGGTGACGGTCGAGGAGATCGTGGAGGATTTCGACGACCTGCATCCCAATCTCTGCGTGCTGCCGCATTGGACCGTCACGTCCATCGCGCAGGTGCCGGGCGGCGCGCATCCCTCCTACACCCACGGCTATTACGACCGCGACAACGCCGCCTATCTCGAATGGGACAAGATCTCGGCCGACCGCGATCTCTTCACCGCCTGGATGAAGGAGAACGTGCTCGACCAGGGGCCCGAGGTGTTCGCCCAGCGCGTGAAGGGATTGCAAGCATGACCAGCCTGTCCGACTTCACGCCCAACGAGATGATGACCATCGCGGCGGCCCGGGCCCTGTCCAACGACGATGTCTGCTTCGTGGGCATCGGGGCGCCGTCCGCCGCCTGCAACGTCGCGCGCCTGACCCATGCGCCGGACATCACCCTCATCTACGAGAGCGGCACCATCGGCACGGCGCCGAACGTGCTCCCGCTCTCCATCGGCGACGGCGAGCTGTGCGAGACCGCCGTGACGACCGTGTCCGTGCCGGAGATGTTCCGCTACTGGCTCCAGGGCGGGCGCATCTCCATCGGGTTCCTGGGCGCCGCCCAGCTCGACCGCTTCGGCAACATCAACACCACGGTGATCGGCGATTATCACAAGCCCAAGGTGCGCCTGCCCGGCGGCGGCGGCGCGCCGGAGATCGCCAGTTCCTGCAAGGAGGTGTTCATCACCATGAAGCAGGCGACCCGCGGCATGGTGGACAAGATCGACTTCTACACGTCGTTCGGCCATGGCGAGGGCGGCAACCACCGCGAGCGGCTCGGCATCACCACGAAGGGCCCCACGCTCCTGATCACGGATCTGGCCATCTGGAAGCCGGATCCGGAGACCAAGGAATTCACCGTGGTGTCGATGCATCGCGGCGTGACCCGGGATATGGTGCAGGAAACCTGCGGCTGGACGGTGCGATTCTCCGAGCGCCTCGAGGAGACGCCTCCGCCGACCGACCTCGAACTCACCACCCTGCGCGAGCTTCAGGCCCGGACCGAGAAAGCTCACGGCGGCAAGAAGGGGACTTGAGATGCGTGAAGCCTTTATATGTGCCTATGTGCGCACGCCCATCGGCCGCTATGGCGGCTCCCTGTCCGGCGTCCGCGCCGACGACCTTGCGGCCGTGCCCCTGAAGGCGCTGCGGGAGCGCCTGCCGAACCTCGATTTCGAGGCCGTGGACGACGTGATCTACGGCTGCGCCAACCAGGCCGGCGAGGACAACCGCAACGTGGCCCGCATGGCCGTGCTGCTCGCGGGATTGCCGGGTGTGATCCCCGGAACCACCATGAACCGCCTCTGCGGCTCGGGCATGGACGCGGTGATCGCGGCGGCCCGCGCCATCAAGGCGGGCGAGGCCGAGATCATGATCGCGGGCGGCGTCGAATCCATGTCGCGCGCGCCCTTCGTGATGCCCAAGGCCGACACGGCGTTTTCACGCAACGCCGAGATCTACGACACCACCATCGGCTGGCGCTTCATCAACCCGCTGATCAAGAGCCAGTACGGCGTCGATTCCATGCCGGAGACCGGCGAGAACGTGGCGGCCGATTTCAACGTCTCCCGCGAGGACCAGGACGCCTTCGCCCTGCGCTCGCAGAAGAAGGCGGCGGCCGCCCAGGCCAACGGGCGCCTCGCCCGGGAGATCGTTCCGGTCACGATTCCGAAGCGCAAGGGCGATCCGGTCGTGGTCGACACGGACGAGCATCCCCGCGACACCACCATCGAGCAGCTGGCGAAGCTCCCGACGCCGTTCCGCAAGGACGGCACGGTGACGGCCGGCAACGCGTCCGGCGTCAATGACGGCGCGGCGGCCCTGATCGTCGCCTCCGAGGATGCGGTCCGCAAGTTCGGGCTCGAACCGATCGCCCGCGTGCTCGGCGGCGCTACGGCCGGCGTCGCGCCGCGCATCATGGGCATCGGCCCGGCGCCCGCCACCAAGAAGCTCTGCGCGCGCCTCGATCTGAAGCCGACGGATTTCGACGTGGTGGAGCTCAACGAGGCCTTCGCCAGCCAGGGCATCGCGGTCCTGCGCGAGCTGGGCATTCCGGAGGATGCCGAACACGTCAACCCGAACGGCGGCGCCATCGCGCTCGGCCATCCCCTCGGCATGTCCGGCGCCCGCATCACCGGCACGGCCGCCCTGGAGCTGAAGCTCACCGGCAAGAGGCGCGCGCTGGCCACCATGTGCATCGGGGTCGGGCAGGGCATCGCCATCGCCCTCGAGGCAGTCTGACGCGAGGTCCGTGACGATGCACACGCTCCCCCGTCCCGTCCTGCAGGCCCTCGTCGGCGACGAGGTGGTGGAGGCGTTCTTTTCCAACGAGGCCGAACTCGCGGCCATGCTGCGGGTCGAATCTGCCCTGGCCGAGACCGAGGCCAAGGTCGGGCTGATCGCCGAGGACGCCGGGCGCCGGATCGTCGAGGTCTGCGGCGCCTTCCAGGCGGACTGGGGCAAACTCGCCGAGGGCCTCGCCCGCGACGGCGTGATCGTTCCGGATTTCGTCAAGCAGCTGCGCGCCGCCGTGGGCGAGCCCCATGCGAAAGCCGTGCATCTGGGAGCGACCAGCCAGGACATCATCGACACCGCCCTGGTCCTGCGCCTGAAGAGCGTCGTCGAGATCCTCGGGCACCGGCTCGATACGCTGATCCATTCCCTCGACGGCCTGAAGCGCCGGGACGGCGCCGTGCGCCTCATGGCCCATACCCGGATGCAGCGGGCGCTTCCGTTCACGGCGTCCGACAAGATCGACACCTGGCTCCAGCCCCTGGAGCGGCACCGGGAGGCCCTGCAGGACCTCGCTCTCCGCCTGCTCGTCGTTCAGCTCGGCGGCCCGATCGGAACCCGCGGTGAGCTGAAACAGCACGGCGACGCGGTCGCCGGCCAGATAGCCGAAACCCTGGGGCTCGGCCTCGCTCCATCGTGGCATTCCCAGCGCGACAGGATCGGCGAGTTCGGGGCGTTCCTGTCGCTGCTCACGGGCACTCTCGGCAAGCTCGGGCAGGACGTCGCCCTGATGGCGCAGAACGAGGTCGGCGAGGTGAAGCTCGCCGCAGGCGGAGGCTCGTCGGCCATGGCGCACAAGTCCAATCCGGTGCCCGCCGAGGTGCTCGTCGCGCTGGCCCGCTTCAATGCCGGAATGCTCGGCACCCTGCATCAGG
The DNA here is from genome assembly GCF_018069605.1 of Microvirga sp. HBU67558. Taxonomy (NCBI): domain Bacteria; kingdom Pseudomonadati; phylum Pseudomonadota; class Alphaproteobacteria; order Hyphomicrobiales; family Methylobacteriaceae; genus Microvirga; species Microvirga sp. HBU67558. The sequence goes on from NZ_JAGPUP010000516.1 coordinate 30,611, forward strand.
CTCTCGTGCACGAGGGCGAGCGCTCCGGTGCGGCCTGGACGCTGGAATGGATGGTGCTGCCGCCGATGGTGGTTTCAGCCGCCGCAGCCCTGAGCAGGGCTCACGGACTGATCGCCGGCATCACCTTCGCGCCCTCGAAAGCCGTCGAGACCTGACCTCCGTCAGGCATCGCCGACGATCACGGTGACCCGCCCGGAGCCGCCGCAATCCGGGCACGGCTTCTGCCCGACGCTGCCGGATCCGTCGCAGGTGGGGCAGACGTTTTCTCCGGTCTGCTTGGCGCCCGGCACATCCTCGTCCCCGGGATTCTTCCGATCGGTATCCGACATGAGCTGGCTCCTTCGCTGGGTAACGCCGGGGACCTTCGCGGGTTCTGGCGAGGGTCAGGCCATGGCGCTCTGCTGCAGGGCCCGGAAGGCGAGGGGCGCGAGCCCGGTCCTCTGCTTGAAGAAGCGGGCGAAATAGGCCGGGTCGTCGAAGGCCAGGGCCAGCGCGATCTCCTTGGCGCTCATGGTGGTGAAGGTCAGGTAGCGCTTCGCCTCGAGGACGATCCGCTGGTGCACGATTCCGAGCGCGGTGTCGCCGAGATGCTCGCGGCAGATACGGTTGAGATGGGGCGCCGTCAGGCCGAGCCTGCGGGCATAGGCGTCGATCGGCTGGTGGCTGCGGAAATCCCGGTCGACGAGTTCCCGGAAGCGCAGGGCGTGCCGGAGGGCCGGGCGCCCGGACCCGTTGTGGCCGGGAGCGGCCGCCGAGCCCAGCAGGCGATGGATCGCGATCAGGATCAGCATCAGCCGGGCCTGGATCGCCTCGGAACGCCCGTGTCCGCGCCCGCCGAACTCCTCCGCGAGGCACGCGATGTCTCGGCTCAGCGTGCGGCTGATGTCCTCATGCTCGCCGAGATCGGCCACTTGAACCGACCGGAACGTCTCGCGGACACCATGCATGTCCGCGAGGATCTGGGACAGGCGGCTGTCGAACAGCGTGAGGACCGTTCCCGCGACGTCCGGCGAGAAGGCGTAGCCGTGCACGCTCATCGGGGGCAGGGCCACGAGGGCAGGGCCGGTCAATCCTGTGCTCCGGCCGTCGATCACGATCTCCGCCGTCCCGGCCGCGAGATGCAGGATCTGGAATAGCCGCTCGTGCCGGTGCGGCAGGATCCTGTAATTGTGCAAGCGGCTGCGGACCTGGATGGTCTCGCAATGAACCCAGTCCGCCGCCGGATCCTCGCCGGATTCTCCATAGAGCGCGTAGGTTGGAATGTCGGCGATGGTCACGTCGGGTCGATCCGTCCTGCATCAGCGAATGTTCGGAATGTCCAATCTGATGCTCGCTTTGTCTATTGGCCGTTGGGCGGCCGGAGTTCATTCTTGGACCCAATGAACAAGGCGGCCGCGGCTGCCATTCCGGAGGAGATCGCGCATGCGCACCAAGGTCGCCATCATCGGGGCGGGACCCGCCGGGCTCCTGCTCGGCCGCCTTCTCGACAGGGCCGGGATTGACACCGTCATCCTCGAACGGAGGAGCCAGGATTACGTGCTCGGACGCATCCGCGCCGGCGTCCTCGAACAGGGCACGGTCGAGCTCCTGGACAAGGCGGGCGTCGGCGAGAGACTGCATGCGGATGGGCTCGTCCATGACGGGGTCGAGCTCTGCTTCGACGGCGACAGGCACCGCTTCGACTTCCGCGCGCTGATCGACAGGACGGTGACCGTCTACGGGCAGACGGAGGTCACCCGCGACCTGATGCAGGCCCGCGACGCTTCGGGCGCGACCACGATCTACGAAGCCGAGAACGTGTCGCTCCACGGCTTCGACAGCGACCGGCCGAGCGTGCGCTACGTCAAGGACGGCGTCGAGCACGAGATCGCCTGCGACTTCATCGCCGGGTGCGACGGCTATCACGGGGTGGCGCGCGCCAGCGTGCCGGAGGGCGCCATCCGCACGTTCGAGCGGGTCTATCCCTTCGGCTGGCTCGGCATCCTGGTCGACAGGCCGCCCGTCGCCGAGGAGCTGATCTACGCGCATCACGAGCGCGGCTTCGCCCTGTGCTCCATGCGTTCGCACAGCCGCAGCCGCTACTACGTCCAGGTGCCGGCGGACGAGAAGGTCGAGGCATGGTCGGACGACCGCTTCTGGGACGAGCTGCGGCGCAGGGTCGACCGGGAGACGGCCGACGCTCTGGTGACCGGACCTTCGATCGAGAAGTCGATCGCGCCCTTGCGGAGCTTCGTGGCCGAGCCGCTCCGGTTCGGGCGTCTCTTTCTGGCCGGCGACGCCGCCCATATCGTGCCGCCCACCGGCGCCAAGGGGCTGAACCTCGCGGCGAGCGATGTCGGGGCCCTGGCCGAGGCGCTCGTCGAGTTCTACGCCGAGCGGTCCACCGCGGGCGTCGACGGGTATTCGGCGCGCGTGCTCGCGCGGATCTGGAAGGCCGAGCGGTTCTCCTGGTGGATGACCTCGATCCTGCACACCTTCCCCGAGACCGACGCCTTCAGCCGCCGGATCCAGCGGGCGGAGTTCGATTACCTCAGAAGTTCCGACGCTGCCGCGCGGTCCCTGGCGGAGAACTACACGGGGTTGCCGATGTGAGTTTCCGGCTCGGCCTCACCGGATCGGGATGGCCGGCACAAGGCCGGCCATGACGCGGAGTGTTTTCGACCGCGGACTTCTTACGTCTTGTCGGCCTTGGCGAAACTCTCGTGGCGGTCCGCGATGGCGCTCGCCAGGGAGCCGTCGAGGCCGAGCTCGTCGATCATGCGGCTCGCCTCGCGCATTTCCGCCGCGCGCCGGATGCCGTGCTGGCGCACGCGGGACATCATGGTCCTGGCCAGATTTTCCCAGTCCATGCCCGGATACGAGGCCGTCAGGCTCGCCAGGACGGCCGGCATGACGCCGGCCTTGTCGGACGCCAGCGAGAAGTCCACCATCAGGGCCTCCATGCCCTTGATCACGATGCTGCGGCACAGTTTCGTGGCGGACGCCGTGCCGATCCCGGTGCTGACCGGGGTGATCCGCATGCCGAGATCGTTGAGGCGGGCCGAAACCTCCGCGGCTCTTTCGCCGCCGCTCAGGATCGGAACCGCGAGTCCCGGCTCCTTCACGGGCGCCATGACGGCGAACTCGACGAAGTCGGCGCCCCGGTCCCGCACGGGCTTCGCCACCCGCTCCTTGGTGGCGGGAGAGACCGAGTTCAGGTCGACATAGATCTGCGAGGCATGAAGATGCGGCGCCACCTGTTCGGCCGCCGCGACGGCCGAGTCCGCCGTGACGGCGGAGATCACGATGCCGGCCCCCCGGCACGCATCCGCCGGGCCGTCCGCGGCGTGAACGCCCGCCGCCAGAGCCCGCCGCCGCAGCTCCGGACCTTTGCCGGGATCGTCGAACAGGATGTCGTAGACCCTGATCCGCACGCCCGGCTTGCCCGCGAGCTGGTAGGCAAAAAGCTGTCCGACTTCTCCATAGCCGATGAAGGCGATCTCGAGGCTCATGTGTGTGCACCGCTGATTAAGGGGACCTGTGACCGTCAGTCCTCGTCCTTGTATTCGACATAGGTGAGACCCGCCTTCGCCAGCGGCTCGCGCATCTTGTAGAGGTCGAGTCCCAGCACGCCGGACGCGAGGGTCTCGCGCTTCGATCCCTCGTTGGCGACACGTGCCTCCCCGGCGACGGCAACGGCTTCGGCCTCCCGGCGCGGCACCACCACGACGCCGTCGTCGTCGGCCACGATCACGTCGCCGGGCTTCACCAGGGCGCCGGCGCAGACCACCGGAACGTTCACCGAGCCGAGGGTCGCCTTCACGGTGCCCTTCGCGGAAACGGCGCGGGACCAGACGGGGAAGCCCATCTCGGTCAGGGTCTTCACGTCGCGCACGCCGGCATCGATCACGAGGCCGACCACCCCGCGGGCCTTCAGGGAGGTTGCCAGCAGGTCGCCGAACATCCCGTCGGTGTTGTCCGTGGTCACGCCGACGACCAGGATGTCGCCCGGCCGGCACTGCTCGACCGCCACATGGATCATCCAGTTGTCGCCGGGCTGGGCGAGCACCGTCACGGCGCTGCCGGCCACCTGGGCGCCGGCCCAGATCGGCCGCATGTAGGGCTTCATCAGGCCGACGCGGCCCATGGCCTCGTGGGTGGTCGCGGTGCCGAGCTCGGCGAGGCGATAGACCATGGACTGATCGACGCGCGGAATGTTGGTGACGACGACGGGCTTCATGCCAGTTCCTCGACGATCTGGGGGAAGATGCGCTGGTAGGCCTCGCCGTAGGTCATGGCCCGGCCCGAGTTGCGGCCGCCCTGCATGCCCCGGTTCAGGGCCACGCGGGTGTAGTATTCCCAGAGATGCTTCTGGGCCGCCAGGATCTCGAAGGCCTTGCGCTTCGTCTCCCACACGTCGTCGATGTTGAGGATCACGTTGGGCTTGTAGTTGCACTGCTCGGGCTGGTGCGGCTCGAACAGGAACACCGGCGGGGCATTGTAGGCCAAGTCCGGGCTCGGCTTGTGGCCCGCCGCCTGCGCGATGATGCGCGCCTCCTGGGCGAAGCGCGTCGCCTCGGGATGGTCCACGTTGTACGGGTCCTCCAGGGAATGCGTCAGCACGAAGGAGGGCTTGAGCTCGCGGAAGACGTCGACGAGGCGGTCGAGCATCTCCGGGGTGGTGTGGAGCGGGTAGTCGCCGGCGTCGAAGAACTCGATCTCGGCCCCGAGAGTCTCGGCGGCGCGCTCGGCCTCCTCGCGCCGCTGCGCCTTCACGTCGGCGAGCGATATGTCGCCCTTCTTCCAGGCCCACTGGCTCTCGCCGCGCTCGCCGAAGGACAGGCAGACGATCTTCATGCGATAGCCCTTCTTCGCATGGAGCGCGATGGCGCCGCCCGCGCGCCATACGAAGTCGCCGGGATGGGCGGTGACGACAAGTCCGGTCTTTCCAGTGCTCATGATGTCCTCGAGAAGAAGCGTTGATTCAGGCGGCGTCCCGGCCGGTGTCGAGCGCCTCGGCCAGGGTCTCGTGCGCGAAGGCATGGCCCTCGAAGAGCAGGCGCGCGGTGCGCAGGAGCCCGGCCTTCTCCACGACCGGGCTGTCCTCGGTTCCCCCGACCTCGATCACGACGCTGAACTCGCCCGTCGGGTGTTCGACGGACAGCGTCTTCTCACGGCCCGGCGGGATCCGCGCAACGCGGGCCGCCGGCGATCCCGGCAGCACGCAGGCGGTCGCGACCGTGACGGCGGCGAAAACCCCGATGGAGGCATGGCATTCATGGGGGATGAAGCTGCGGGTGCAGACATGCCCGCCCGCTTGCGGCGGCGCCACCAGGGCCATCTTGGGCACGACCTTGGACGAGACGTCGCCGAGCCCCATGAGCCGGCCGGCTTCGAGGCGGATCTCCTCGAGGCGTGCTTTCAGTTCCATGTCCTTGTCGAGCACGTCGCGGGGCTCGTACCCGGTCCGGCCCACGGCGGCGGCTTCGAGCACCACCACGGGCATGCCGTTGTCGATCAGGGTCGCGTCGATCCCGGCGACGCGGTCGACGGCCTTGCCGGTGGGCAGAAGCGAGCCGCAGACGGAGCCCGCGGCGTCCAGGAACTCGACGGCGATCGGCGCCGCGGTTCCGGGCACGCCGTCGATGCGCGCGTCGCCCCCGTAAGCCACGCGACCGTCGGGCGTCTGCACGCTAAGCTCCGCGATGGTGCCGGTGTTCACCGTGTGCACGCGCACCCGCGTCACGGGCCCGCGCACAGGCACGAGGCCGCGCTCGATGGCGAACGGCCCAATGCCGGCGAGGATGTTCCCGCAATTGGGCGTGACGTCGATCTTGGGCTTGTCCACGACCACCTGGCCGAACAGGAAGTCCACGTCGCAATCCGGACGCTGCGACTTCGACACGATGGCGATCTTGCTCGTGAGCGGATGGGCGCCGCCCATGCCGTCGATCTGGCGCGGATCGGGCGATCCCATGATGGACAGAAGGAGCGCGTCACGCCGCGCCGGATCGGACGGAAGATCCTGTGCGAGGAAATAGGCACCCTTCGAGGTGCCGCCCCGAAGGATCATGCAGGGAATGCGAGGCTGAATGGTCCGTCTCCCGCCGTCTGGTCGATGATGGGCTGGAAGGGTGCATCAGCGGTATGGGTGCATCAAATGATCTGTTTATGGGCTTTCATGAATTTTTTTCACTCAGTCGTGTGGTCTTCCGCCTGCGCCCTGCCGAGGACGCCCGCTTCGGCTCGCCGAAGGTCTGCACGATGAGCCGGCGCAGCTCGTCCGCGAGGGGCGAGAGCGGGGTGCCGCGTTTCGAGATGATGCCGAGCTGGCGGGTGACGCTGGGATTGCGCAGAGGAATCAGCCTGAGCCCGCGCTCGTCGACCGTGTCGAAGGCGAGGCTCGGGATGACCGTGAGGGCGACGCCCGCTCGGACGAGGGCGACGGCGGTCTGGATGTGCTGGACCTCGAAACGCCAGCTCAGGGTCTCCCGGCGGCTCCCCAGGGCATCGTCGATGATGATCCGGTTCCCCGTCTGCGGGCTGATCCGGATCAGCGGCTCCTCGGCGAGATCGGACCAGCTCACGTCCGATTGCGCCGCCAGAGGATGGTCCTCGGGACAGACCAGCGTGAACGGATCCTTGATCAGCATCTCGATGTCGAAGTCCCACCGGTGGGCCGCCACCAGGGTGATGCCGAATGCGATCGTCCCGTCCTGGACCAGGTTGCTGATCTCGGTGGCCGAGTTGTCGTAGATGCGCAGCACCACGTCCGGATGCCGCTCCTGGAAGCGGCGCAGGGCCCCGGGCAGGCGGCCGGACGCGATGGTCGGGAGGCACCCGATCGATAGGGTTTCCTGGCGGCTGCGGCCCTCCTGGCGGAGTTCGTCGAGGGAGCCCGCGAGATTCTCGATCGTCTCCTTCACCTTCGGCAGGAGGTTGAGCCCCGCCTGGGTCAGCGATACCTCGCGGGTGGTGCGCGACAGAAGCTTCACGCCGAGATCCTCTTCCAGCTTGCGAATCCGGTGGCTCAGAGCCGTCTGAGAGAGATTGAGATGCGCCGCCGCATGCTGGAAGCTGCCGCGCTCGGCGATGGCCACGAAGGCATGAAGGCCGAGAAAATCGATGCGCATCGGGTCTCTCTATCCGCTCTGAGGAAGCCACCATTCGGGCTGGCGTCGATATATGAAGTATCTTCATCAATCGCCAAAAACAAACCATTTGCTTCATTTCACCGTGGAAGCATCTCATGGGCGCCGCAACCGCTCGATGAAGGTCAGTCCGTTCGCATGACGTCAGCGCCGACGATTCCGCCTCCGCATCCCGATCCGCACGTTCCGTCCTTCAAGCTGCCGCCGAGGACCTGCGACACTCATTGTCACATCTTCGGGCCGAACGAGCGCTACCCCTACGTGCCGGAGCGTCCTTACACGCCGCCGGATGCCCCGCTGGAGATGTTCCGCGCGCTGCACGACCGCCTCGGCGTCGAGCGGGCGGTGATCGTCAACGCGACGCCGCACGGACGCGACAACCGGGTCGTAACCGACGCCATCGCCCAGAGCAACGGGCGCTACAAGGGCGTGGCGAACGTGGACGAGACCTTCAGCGACCAGGATCTCCGACGTCTCGCCGACGCCGGCATCACCGGATGTCGCTTCACCTTCCTGCCGCGTCTTGGCAAGCTGCCGGACATGTCGTCTTTCGACAGGATCGTCGAGCGGATCGGCGTCCTCGACTGGCATGTAGATCTCTATCTTCCCGCGACCCTGCTGACGGATTTCCGGCCCCGGCTGACGGCGCTGCCCGTTCCCTACGTGCTCGACCACATGGGGGTCGTCGATGCGAGCCTCGGGCTCGACCAGCCCGCCTTCCAGGCCCTGCTCGATCTGGTGCGGGACGACGAGAAGTGCTGGGTCAAGGTCACGTGCCCGGAGCGCATCTCGCGGGCGGGGCCGCCCTTCCACGATGTCGCGCCTTTCGGCAAGGCTCTGATCGACGCGGCGCCCGACCGGGTGCTGTGGGGAACGGACTGGCCGCATCCGAACGTGCCGGTCATGCCCGACGACGGCGATCTCGTCGATCTCATTCCGCTCTACGCGCCGGATCCGCACATCCGGCAGAAGCTTCTCGTCGACAACCCCGCGCGCCTCTTCCGCTTCGCGGAGTGAGGGGCATCGCCGCAAGCCTGCCAAGACAGGCGGCGCGACATGAAAACAGGGAGAAATACGTCATGCTTGGAACCCTCACGAGACGATCCCTTCTGGCCCTCGCCGTGGCGGCCGGGCTCGGAAGCGCCGCCCACGCTCAGCCCGCCTATCCCACACGTCCCGTGAAGGTGGTGGTTCCCTTCGGGGCCGGCGGCGTGGCCGACATCACCATCCGCATCGTGTCGGAGAAGCTGAGCGAGAAGCTCGGGCAGCGGTTCATCGTCGAGAACATGCCGGGCGCCGGCGGCATCACGGCGGCCCGGGCGGCCCTGTCGGGCGGCTCGGACGGATACACCCTGACCATGCTGACGAACGGCACCGCGATCAGCGTGCCGCTGTTCGCGAAGCTCCCGTTCGATCCTCAGGCGGATTTCGTCCCGATCTCGACCCTTGGCACCTTCGACTTCCTCTTCGTGGTCAACGCGAACTCGAAGTTCGAGAACCTCAAGGATTTCCTGCAGCAGGCCAAGGACAAGCCGGGCAGCCTGAACGTCGCCACGGTGGCGGTCGGCAGCTCGCAGCACCTCGCCTCGGTTCTGTTCAAGCAGGAGACCGGGGCTGATCTGGTCCACGTGCCGTTCCGCAGCACGCCTGATGCCCTGGTGTCCCTGCTCAGGGACGACACGCATTTGCTCATCGACAGCCAGGCGGCCGTGAAGTCCGGCCTCGAGGGCAAGCAGGTGAGGGCGATCGCGTCTTCCGGCCCGCGCCGCTCGGCCGCCATGCCGGACGTTCCGACCGTGCGGGAATCCGGGTTCGAGAGCTTCGACGTGACCTCCTGGAACGCGCTCTTCGCCCCCAAGGGAACCCCGCAGCCGATCATCGACACCCTCAACAAGGCCCTGCAGGACATCCTCAAGGAGGACGACGTCAAGGCACGCCTTCTTGACCTCGGGATCGAGGCGCGGAGCGAAACGCCGGCCGAGCTGAGCGCGCGGCTGCGCTCCGACATCGAGAAGTGGCGGGCGGTGATCGAGAAGGCCGGCATCCCGAAGCAGTAGGCGCCGGTCCATGAAGGATTTTCATCAATCCTTCAAAACAAACCATTTGCTTCATCTTTGGCCGCTGGCTCATCCTTGCCGGCGTGAGGAACAAGAACGACCCATGAGCAAAGGGCCGACCATCGTCCTGCTGCCCGGGCTCCTCTGCGATGCCAGCATCTGGGAGGCGCAGAGGGCAGCGCTCGCGCCCCATGCCGACATCCGGATCGCAGATTTCTCGCAACTCGATTCCATCGACGCGATGGCCCGCTCCGCGCTGGCTCTCGCCGACGGGCCTCTGTTCGCCATCGGGCATTCGATGGGGGCGCGCGTGGCCATGGAGATGGTCCGCCAGGCGCCCGAGCGCATCGAGAAGCTCGCTCTCATCGACACAGGCGTCGACAGCCGGCGGGACGGCGAGGCGGAAAAGCGCCAGGTCCTGATTGACCTCGCGTTCGCGGAGGGCATGGAAGCCCTGGCCGACCGGTGGCTGCCGCCGATGCTGCACGAGGGCAGGGCGGAAGATCAGACGCTTCTGACTCCCCTCAAGGCCATGGTGATGCGTGCCACGCCCGAGCAGCATCACAGGCAGATCCAGGCGCTTCTCAACCGTCCGGACGTTCGGCCGCATCTCGAGGCCATCACCTGTCCTACCCTGGTGATGGTCGGACGCCAGGACCGCTGGAGCCCGCTGGCCCAGCACGAGGAGATGGCGCGCCTGATCCCGAACGCGGAACTCGTGGTGATCGAGGACAGCGGACACATGTCCCTGCTGGAGCAGCCCGAGCAGGTGTCCCGGGCCCTGCTGCGGTTTCTGGGTTTCGAGAACGACCGCATGGCTGCCGAGCGCGGCGCAGCCGGAGAGGTTGAGCCGATGAGCCACGACACCATTCCGGACACGCCCCTGTTCGACCGCAAGCGGTCGCTTCGCGGCTACCGGATCAACAAGATGGCCATGGGTCTCGGCACGGCCGCCAACCGGGAGGCGTTCCGCCAGGACGAGAGCGCCTATCTCGACCGCTTCGGTCTCACGCCGGAGGAGAAGGAGGCGGTGATGACCCGCAACTGGCGCGAGATGGTGCGCCTGGGCGGCAACCTCTTCTTCATTCTCAAGATCTCGGCCGTCGATCCGGTCCGCATCACGGAGATCGGCGCCCATCAGGCGGGCATGGAACACGCGGATTTCCTGCGGGATCGTTTGGGGAAGAAGTAGGAATGGCAAAACTCATCGGAGGTCTCGGAACGTCCCATGTTCCCTCGATCAGCGCGGCCCTCGACAAGGGGCTGCGGGATACGCCGGACTGGAAGCCGTTCTTCGACGGATACATCCCGGGCCAGGACTGGGTGCGGGAGCACAAGCCCGACGTGGCCGTGGTGATCTTCAACGATCACGGCAACACGTTCTTCCTCGACAAGGTGCCGACCTTCGCGGTCGGCTGCGCGGAGGAATACCGGCCGGTCGACGAGGGCTGGGGGCCGCGGGCGATCGCTCCGTTCGAGGGAGCGGTCGACTTCTCGTGGCATTTCATCGACACCCTGGTCGAGAACCGCTTCGACCCGATGATCTGCCAGGAGATCGAGGTCGATCACGGCCTGCAGGTGCCGATGGAGCTGTTCTGGGGCAAGCCGGACGCTTGGCCCGTGAAGGTTGTGCCGATTTTCGTTAACGTCATCCAGTACCCGATCCCGCTGCCGAGCCGCTGCTACGAGATGGGGCGCGTTCTGCGTCAGGCCATCGAGAGCTATGACAGCGACGAGCGCTTCGTCGTGGTCGGAACCGGCGGGCTGTCCCACCAGCTCCAGGGCGCCCGCGCGGGCTTCGTCAATCCGCAGGCCGACCAGGCCTTCCTGAACGATATCGCGGCCGATCCCGACAGGCTCGCGAAGATGTCGCGGGAGCAATATGTCGAGATGTTCGGCAGCGAGGGCGCCGAGCTCATGATGTGGCTCGTCATGCGCGGCGCCATGGATCCCGATGTGGTGGTCCGGCACAAGCACTACTTCGTGCCGGCTTCCATGACGGGAGCCGGCATGATCGTCCTCGAAAACCGGGCGGACGCCGCCCGGGAAGCGGCCGCGTGACGCCATGTACTGGCTCATGATCTGCCGCCACCGGAACGACGCGGCAGATCTGCGCGAGCAGCACCGGGATGCGCACCGCCGGCATGTGGCTACCGGGGGCGGAGGGCTCGCCCGGGTGCTGATCGGCAGCGCCCTGACGGAGGACGACGGCGAGACGCCGAACGGGAATTTCGGCGTGCTCGAAGCGCCGTCCCGCGAGGCCGCCCAGGCTTTCGCGGAGAACGATCCGTACGCCCTGGCCGGTCTCGTCGAGTCGATCGAGATCATCGCCCTGGCGTCGCGGTTCCAGGCCCACCGGATCGACCCGATGACGCCCTAGACGACACGAGTCGTGACACTCGACGCCACAAGAACAAGCCGGAGGAAACAATCGATGCAGGACAATCCGCCCGTGAGCTCCGCTCGCCGCGCCATCACTCGCCGCCAGATCCTGATGGGAGCGGCCGCCCTGGGCCTGTCCGCAGGCTCTTCGGCGCGGGTATCGGCTCAGACCTGGCCGAGCCAGAACATCCTGCTGGTCGTTCCGTTCACGCCCGGCGGATCGACCGACATCCTGGCCCGGCTGCTCGGTCAGCGGCTCGAGGCCGCCGTGAAGAACCCGGTGATCGTCGAATCCCGTCCCGGCGCGGGCGGCTCCGTCGGCGTCGGTTCCGTGGCCCGCGCGACCCCGGACGGCCATACCCTGGTGATGGGCCATATCGGCACGTTCGCCGTGAACCCGGCGCTCTATCCCAAGCTGGCCTACGATCCGATGAAGAGCTTCGAGCCGGTGAGCGGCATCGCCAACGTGCACAACATGCTCGTCGTCCACCCGGACGTCCCGGCCAAGAGCCTGCAGGAGCTGATCGACTACGCGAAGCAGAATCCGGGCAAGCTCAACTACGCGTCCGGGGGCATCGGCAGCGCCGCGCATATCGCGACGGTCGCCCTCTGCGATCGTACCGGCATGTCGATGACCCACGTTCCCTATCGCGGCACGGCCCCGGCGGTGACGGATCTGCTCGGCGGACGGGTGCAGGTCATGTTCACCGGCGCGCCGAACCTGGTTCAGCACGTGGAAGGCGGCACGATGCGGGCTCTCGCCGTGTCCGGCCTGTCGCGCCTCGAGGCCGCCCCCACCGTGCCGACCGTTGCGGAATTGGGATTTCCCGGTTTCGAAGCGTCCCAGTGGTACGGGATCCTCGTGCCGGCCGGCACGCCGAAGCCCATCGTCGATCGCCTCAACGCCGAGATCAGGGCCGCCATGGGCGCGCCGGAGATCGCCGAGCGCCTGTCGCTCGAAGGCGCCGAGGTTTGGACCACGACGCCGGACGAGTTTCGCCGTCATATCGCCAGTGAGATGGCGCGCTGGGGCGATCTCGTGAAACGCGCCGGGATCAAGCCTGAATAGCCGCGGGATCGCGGACATGACCACCATCCCGGGTTCCTGCAAGAGGCCGACAAGTGCCCGACGGAGATACCGGGGAGATTGCAACGGGAGGAAGCACAGATGTTACGACGGACTTTCATCAGCGCCGCCAGCGCCGCGGCCGCCCTGCTGGCCCTGAGCGGGGCTGCGTCGGCCCAGGAGCCCCTGAAGATCGGCCTGATCCTGCCGATGACCGGCCCCTTCGCGTCGACGGGCC
>NZ_JAGPUP010000517.1:0-43655 GCF_018069605.1 Microvirga sp. HBU67558
TCGGCACCTACTAAGAACCGTCTCCCCGGAGACACACAAGGCCCGGGTCTCCCCGGGCCTTGTTGTTTTTTGGAGACCTGATCGGGAACTCGGCCCGGGCCGACCTCGCGGCCGTGCGCGCTCTCACCTCAGCGCCGTCGCGACGGCAACGACAATGAACAACGCTCCGGCGCCCCGACCGATCAGGCCCGTGATGCGCGGGTGCGACACGAGAAGGTTGCGGGCTCGGCCCGCCGCGACAGCAAGTCCGCCATAGACCGCGAGCTGCATCAGCACGGTCATCACTCCCATAATCACGGCCTGTCCGTAGATCGGGCCGTAGGCCGGGAGCAGAAACTGCGGGTAGACGGCCAGGATGAAAATGTAAGCTTTGGGATTGAGAAGGCAGGTCAGGGCTCCTTGCCGGAAGGCGACCCGAAGGGGGCGGGCTCTCGCCCCTTCGACAGTCTCGATCGCGATTGAGTTTCGGAGCAGCGTCATCCCGATCCACATCATATAGGCGGCACCCGCATAGAGGAGCGTGGCGACGACCTGCGGCGGCATCGTCGACATCAAGCTCACCCCGATGGCGCCGAAGACCGTATGAGCGGCACCGCCCGCCATGATTCCGGCCGTCGCCGCCAGCCCGGCCCTGCGTCCCCCCGTCAAGGCATTGGCGAGAACGAACAGCATGTCCATGCCCGGAACGATGATGATGCCGAAGAGAAGGGTGAGGAACAGCCAAAGATTTGCACCATAAGACATGTCAGTTGCGCGTCGCCCCTCGAAGGTCGGATTGGCCGATTGTCCTTGATTTCCAGAGTGATGATGAGGGGCGTGGCCTTTCGATATTGACAGCGTCCTGTCAGTTGGAAGCAAAATGTCGGATGCGGAAGGCGGCCCGAATCTTCGAAATCATCCAGATTCTTCGTCTTGCCAAGGAGCCGGTGACGGCAGTCCGGATTGCGCAGAGCCTGGGCGTCGCACCGCGGTCGATCTATCGCGACATTGCCGCCCTACAGGCCATGCAGGTCCCCGTCCAAGGCGGGCGTGGCATCGGATACGTCCTGCGCTCCGGATTCGACCTGCCTCCGCTCATGTTCTCTATCGAGGAGACCGAAGCCATCGTGCTGGCACTGGCACTCCTGGAGCGCACGGGAGATGTTGCCCTCAACCAATCGGCGAAGCGGGCCGGGCGGAAGATCGCGGCGGCCGTTCCCCCGCCGCTGCGCCAAGCTCTTTTCGCCAACACCCTGCACGCCTGGGGCAGCGTGGCGCCTGCTCCGTCAGGCGTCGAGCTTTCCGCTGTGAGGCTGGCGATTCGCGAGGAGCGAAAGATCGAACTTGCCTATCGCGACGAGCAGGGGCGTCGGACCGAGCGGACCATTTGGCCGATTGCGCTCATCTACTACCCGGAGACCGTCAACATCGTCGCCTGGTGCGAACTGCGCCGGGACTTGCGCCACTTTCGGGCGGATCGTGTGGAGAATGCTCTCGAGGCCGATGCATTCTTCAAGGGCAGAGGCGACGAACTGAGACGCCAATGGGTGTCCGGCTGGAGCGCGGGTCAGAGCTTCTGAACCCGGAAACACGGAGCGTCCGACCACAAAAAAGCCGGAGCCCGAGGGCTCCGGCGAAGGAAGGCTGCCGTCAGAGCAGCCGGGAGGAAAGTCCTCGTCCGTTAGACGGAGTAGTACATCTGGAACTCGACCGGGTGCGGGGTCATCTCGAAGCGGGCGACCTCCGTCATCTTCAGCTCGATGTAGCTGTCGATGAAGTCGTCGTTGAAGACGCCGCCGGCCTTCAGGAACGCGCGGTCCTTGTCGAGGCTGGCGAGGGCCTCGCGGAGCGATCCGCAGACGGTCGGGATCTTCTTCAGCTCGCGCGGCGGCAGGTCGTAGAGATCCTTGTCCATTGCCTGGCCGGGATCGATCTTGTTCAGGATGCCGTCGAGGCCGGCCATCAGCAGCGCCGCGAAGGCGAGATACGGATTGGCGGTCGGATCGGGGAAGCGGACCTCCACGCGCTTGGCCTTGGGCGAGGTCGTCCACGGAATGCGGCAGGAGGCCGAGCGGTTCCGGGCCGAGTAAGCCAGCAGCACCGGAGCCTCGTAGCCCGGGACGAGACGCTTGTAGGAGTTCGTCGACGGGTTGGTGAAGGCGTTCAGAGCCTTGGCGTGCTTGATGATGCCGCCGATGTACCAGAGGCATTCCTGGCTCAGGTCGGCATACTTGTTGCCGGCGAAGAGGGGCTTGCCGCCCTTCCACAGGGACTGGTGCACGTGCATGCCCGAGCCGTTGTCGCCATAGACCGGCTTCGGCATGAAGGTGGCCGTCTTGCCGTAGGACTGGGCCACGTTGTGGATGCAGTACTTGTAGATCTGCATCTCGTCGGCCGTGCGGACGAGGGTGTTGAACTTCGTGCCGAGCTCGTGCTGGGCGGACGCCACCTCATGGTGGTGCTTCTCGACCGTCACGCCCATGGCCTTCATGGCGGCCAGCATCTCGCCGCGCATGTCTTGGGCAGAATCCAGCGGGGGAACCGGGAAGTAGCCGCCCTTGGTCTGGATGCGGTGGCCCAGGTTTCCACCCTCGTAGGGGGTGTCGCCGTTGATCGGCAGCTCGGAGGAATCGAGCTTGAATCCGGTGTTGTAGGGATCGGCCATGAACTTCACGTCATCGAACACGAAGAACTCGGCCTCGGGGCCGACATAGACCGTATCGGCGATCCCGGTGGACTGAAGGTAAGCCTCGGCCTTCTTGGCGATGCCGCGCGGATCACGGTTGTAGGGCTCGCCGGTCGCCGGCTCGAGAATGTCGCAGTTGATCGTCATGGTGGACGCCGAGAAGAACGGGTCCATCTGGGCGGTCGTCGGATCGGGCATGAGGGTCATGTCGGATTCGTTGATCGCCTTCCAGCCGGCGATGGACGAGCCGTCGAACATGATGCCGTCCGCGAACATGTCTTCGTCGACCATCGAGACGTCGAAGGTCACATGCTGCCACTTGCCGCGCGGGTCCGTGAAACGGAAGTCGACGTATTGGACGTCGTTATCTTTGATCGCCTTGAGCACATCCTTGGCGGTCTGCATGATCGTCTGGTCCTCTTCTGCCCTTAGAGATTGTCCTCGGCCCAACGGCCTTGGCTTGGGAAAGCGAGCTTAGATCGCGTCGGATCCGGTCTCGCCCGTGCGGATGCGAACGGCCTCTTCGACCGTCGAAACGAAAATCTTGCCGTCGCCGATGCGCCCGGTCTGGGCTGCCTTGCGGATGGCCTCGATGGCGCTTTCGGCCATCTCGTCGTTCAGGACGATTTCGAGCTTCACCTTCGGCAGGAAGTCCACGACGTATTCCGCGCCGCGGTAAAGCTCCGTGTGGCCCTTCTGCCGGCCGAAACCTTTTGCCTCGATGACGGTAATGCCCTGGAGGCCGACCTCCTGGAGAGCTTCTTTGACTTCATCGAGCTTGAAGGGCTTGATGATGGCTTCGATCTTCTTCATCCCGGTCAACCGTTCTCGTTCGAGGTTTTGCCGCTTTTAGCACCAGCCAGAGGCGCCTTCCATGCGGTCGTCGATTCAAAGCGGGTCAATCTGCCGAGTTGATGAGCATATTATGATCAAAGTTTGTGCAGTTGCGAAAAACCTCGCCAAATCCTCGAAAACGGGTTCTTTTTGCGTCCATGACAGCCCCTGAACTCATCCTGACCCCCACCGAAATGAAGAAGGCTGACCTGGAAGCCGTGGCAAGCGGCATTCCTGGGGTCGAGCTCATGCGGCGGGCGGGCCGCGCGGTGGCCGATTCTGCCGAAAAAATAGTCTCCCGCGGAGGCACGATCCTCGTTGTGGCGGGTCCGGGCCAGAACGGGGGCGATGGCTTCGTGGCGGCGACCGTTCTGGCCGAGCGAGGCTATCGGGTGAGCCTTTCCTTGCTGGGAGAGCCGGACCGGCTGACCGGGGATTCGGCACTCGTCGCGCGCGACTGGAAGGGGCAAGCCCAGCGGGTCGAGGACGCTGCGTTCCACGAGGCGGATCTCGTCATCGACGCCCTGTTCGGCACAGGCCTGTCCCGAGACCTGGACGGTGCGGCCCGGCACGCCGTCGACCGGATGAACGGTTCGGGCCGGCCGATCCTGGCGGTCGACCTCCCGTCAGGTATTGACGGCGAGACAGGTACGGTCCGGGGCATCGCGGTCAAGGCTGGGAGAACAATCACCTTCGCGGCCCGAAAGCCGTGCCATCTCCTGATGCCCGGACGTGCGTTCAGCGGATCCATCGAGGTCGCCGATATCGGCATCGGACGCGAGATCCTCTCGGCCATGGGGGGGCGTCTCTTCGGGAATGATCCGGCTCTCTGGCTTCCGACGCTGCCGAAGCCCGGGTTGTCCTCCCACAAATACGAGCGCGGCCACACCCTGGTCGCTTCAGGTGGGGCCACCCGCACGGGCGCCGCCCGGCTGGCGGCCCGCGCAGCTCTCAGAATTGGGTCAGGCTTGGTCACTGTGGCGTCGCCGCCGGAGGCGATCGGGGTCACCGCGGCCCATCTGACGGCCATCATGCTGAAGGGCTGCGACGGGCCCGAGGGATTGCACGCGATTCTCCAGGATCCGCGCCTCAACGCGCTCGTCCTGGGGCCGGCCCTGGGGGTCCATGCCAATACGCGCGCCATGGTGGCGGTCGCCGTCCACGCCAGGCGGAGCCTCGTCCTGGACGCCGACGCTCTCACGTCCTTTGAAGGCCTGGCGTCGGAGCTCCACGGGGCGTTCCGCCATGCTCCGACAGTCCTGACGCCCCATGACGGCGAGTTCAACCGGATGTTCAAGGATCACCCGGATATCCTTGATCCTGAATCGAAAATCGAGCGGGCCCGGCGTGCGGCAACTTACACCGGAGCGGTGGTGCTGCTGAAAGGCGCCGATACCGTGGTGGCGTCCCCCGACGGCCGGGCGGCCATCAACGAGAACGGCACGCCCTACCTGGCGACCGCCGGATCGGGCGATACCCTCTGCGGTCTCATCGCCGGACTGATGGCGCAGAGCCTGCCGGCCTTCGAGGCCGCCTGCGCGGGAGCCTGGATCCACGCCGAAGCCGGAGCACGCTTCGGTCCCGGGCTGATCTCGGAAGACCTCGCGGAATTGGTGCCCGGCGTGCTGCGGGACCTCCTCAGGTGACTTCGATCCAGGTCCACAGGCCTGCATCGAACCGTTCGAGGACCGTGGAGGCGAGGAGCCATTTGCCCGGATTGTCCGCCACGAAGGCGATCCGGACCGTCCTGTTCTCCGGCACCTGCGTGGTGTCGAGCCAATAGGGCTCCCAGCCGTCATCGAGGGGATGGAGGAGCCGGAAGGCATGCCCGTGCAGGTGCAAGGGCTGGGCGAAAGATGTCTGATTGGTCACGGCCAGAACCACCGGAGTGCCCCGCTTCACCTTGACCAGCGGCGGGCCGGCTGCACGTCCAGCCAAGCCGTTGATCGTCCAAGGGGCATCGCGAGCCTTGGGATCGCCCTTGATCACCACGTCCTTGCGGGTGGCGCTCTGAAGCCTGATCGAGTCCGGAAGCTTCGGATTGGTGGGCAGCGGCGCGATTGCGGGTAGATCAGGTCGCCTTTCCCCGCTGGTCACGATTTCAACGAGAGGCATGCCGTCGCCGATCAGGGCCGTGACGGTTCCGGTCGATCCGGCGTCTTGCCCTAGATCGACGAGAAGGTCGTAGCGGGTACCCGAAGCGAAGGGCAGGGAGGCGCGCAGGGGCTCGAACGTGCTGGTCGGCTGCCCGTCGATGGCGATCACGTAGGCCTTCATTCCGTCGAAGCGCAGGCGCATGGCCCGGGCATTGCACGCATTGGCGAGCCTCAGGCGCAGGCGGCCTCCGGGCGGCACCTCGACACGCTGCGGGGTCGATGCGCCGTTGACGCTGAGCCAACTGCCGAGCCGTCCCGCCGGGGCCGCCTCCACGGGCTTCTCGAAAGACGCGAGCGAGCCGTCATCCTCGAGGCGCCAGTCGTCGACCAGAAGGGCAATATCCCGGTCCACCTGAGGCGGATCGGGTTCTTCCACGATCAGCAGGCCCGAGAGGCCGCGCTCCGTGGGTTCGGCGCTGCCGCCGAGAACGCAGGGGCGGATCAGGAAGGTGCCGGCGTCGGGCGGGGCGAAGCGGTATTCATGGTTCCCGCCGGTGGCGACCGGCTCCTGAGTCAGACCACCGACCCCGTCGGAGGCGTTCGGCCCCCGGATGCCGTGAAAGTGGAGCGAGAGAGGAAGGGACGTCCCGTTCTCAAGCCTCAGGCGGAGTTCCTCGCCCAGCTTGAGCCGCACAACGGGGCTCAAGCTCCCGTTGAAAGTCCAGACATCGGCCGCTGTCGCGTCAGGGCGGAGCTTCATCAGCGTTGGCTTGGCCGTCAGAACCCGTTCGGAGCCGTCCGACCCCTGAGCCCCGCCCTGCCGCGAGACGGCGAACAGGGTCGTGGCGAGACCGGCGGTGACGGCGCGGCGTGTGATCATGAGGCTGTCTCATCCGGACGGTTGGGAACGGGAACATCGGTACAGTTTTGAACGTGAACGGCCAAGTTTGGTTGCCAATTGGCCGCACACGAACTTTTTTGATGCACACTTCGTCAACCATGCTATAGAGCCGCGTCCCGGAAGAGGGGTGCGCCTCGCGCGCTGCTCCCGCGCGGGCGTGGCGGAATTGGTAGACGCACTGGATTTAGGTTCCAGCGACGAAAGTTGTGGGGGTTCGAGTCCCTCCGCCCGCACCAGTCCCGTCAGGATTGGGTTCCGGAGGCAGCGAGTGGCCTGGTTGACGGCATGACGCCGCATCGGCCGGAACCTGGATTTCAGATTTTCGAGTGGATGAAGGCGAATAGTACCATGCAGGTGACGGAAACACTGTCCCAAGGCTTGAAGCGAGAGTTCAAGGTCGTGCTCCCGGCCACCGAGTTGGAAGAGCGCCTGAACAGCGAATTGACCACCCTCAAGGATCGCGTGCGGATCAACGGTTTCCGTCCCGGCAAGGTGCCGGTGGGGCATCTTCGTAAGGTCTATGGCCGCTCCGTCATGGCGGACGTGCTGCAGAACGCCGTCAACGAGGCCAACCGCAAGATCGTCGAAGACAACGGCCTGAAGCTCGCCAACGAGCCGCAGATCCAGTTCCCCGAGAGCCAGGAAGAGGTCGAGAAGGCCATGGAGGCCAAGGGAGACCTGGCTTTCACCGTCGCCCTTGAGGTGCTGCCCGTGTTCGAGCTGGCCGATCTTTCCGACGTGACGGTCAAGAAGCCGGTGGCCGAGGTAACCGACGCCGAGATCACCGAATCGCTGGAGCGCATGGCCAAGCAGAACCGCAGCTTCGAGCCGAAGGACGGCGCGGCGGCCGACGGCGACCGGGTCGTGGTGGACTTCGTGGGCCGCATCGACGGCACCGAGTTCGAGGGCGGCAAGGGTGAGGACATCCGGGTCGAGCTCGGTTCGAACACCTTCATCCCCGGTTTCGAGGATCAGCTCCTCGGCCTGAAGGCCGGCGACACGAAGCTCGTGAAGGTCACCTTCCCGGTGAACTATATGGCGGCCCATCTGGCCGGCAAGGACGCCGAGTTCGACGTGACTGTGAAGGAAGTCGAGGCTCCCGGCGCGCTGCAGATCGACGACGAGATGGCCAAGGGCTTCGGCATGGATTCCCTTGACAAGCTCAAGGACGCGATCCGCGATGCCATCAAGCGCGATTTCGACACGCAGTCCCGCCGCAAGGTGAAGAAGGACCTGCTCGACTCCCTCGACGCCAAGTACAGCTTCGAGCTGCCCCCGACCTTGGTGGAGCAGGAATTCGCAGCCGTTTGGTCCCAGGTCGTCGGCGACATGAAGTCGAACAACCGCACCTTCGAGGATGAGGACACCACCGAGGACGACGCCAAGGCGGAGTACCGCAAGATCGCCGAGCGTCGCGTTCGTCTCGGCTTGGTCCTTGCACAGATCGGTGAGAAGTCCGATATCAAGATCTCCGACGACGAGGTGACCCAGGCCCTCATCGAGCGGGTCCGCCAGTACCCCGGCCAGGAGCGGCAGGTTTGGGAGTTCTACCAGAAGAACCCGCAGGCCCTCGCTGAAATCCGGGCTCCTCTGTTCGAGGAGAAGGTCGTCGACCAGATCCTGTCCCAGGTGAAGGTGGACGAAGAGACCGTCTCCAAGGATGCGCTGTTCAGCGACGAGGATGAGGACGGAGAGAAAGCCGGCAAGGGCGAGTAACGCTCCGTTAAGCGTCTCGTTGCTTGCATGAATTGCACGGCCGCGCACCCGCGCGGCCGAATTGGAGCAGTGAGACAATGAGAGATCCGGTAGCGCTCTTTAACAATACGCTCGTCCCGATGGTGGTTGAGCAGTCGAACCGCGGCGAGCGTGCGTTCGACATCTATTCGCGCCTTCTGCGCGAACGGATTATCTTCCTCACGGGTCCCGTCGAAGACTACTCGGCCTCGCTGATCGTGGCGCAGCTTCTGTTCCTTGAGGCCGAGAACCCCAAGAAGGAAATCTCCTTCTACATCAACTCCCCCGGTGGCGTCGTGACTTCGGGCCTGTCGATCTACGACACGATGCAGTTCATCCGCTGCCCGGTTTCAACCCTGTGCGTCGGCCAGGCGGCCTCCATGGGCTCCCTGCTGCTGACCGCCGGCGAGAAGGGCATGCGTTTCGCCCTCCCGAACGCCCGCATCATGGTCCACCAGCCGTCCGGCGGCTATCAGGGCCAGGTCACGGACATCATGATCCACGCCCGCGAGAGCGAGGCCCTGAAGCGCCGCCTGAACGAGATCTACGTGGGCCATACCGGCCGCAACTACGAAGAGATCGAGCGGGCTCTCGAGCGCGACAACTTCATGACCGCCGAGGCGGCTCGGGAGTTCGGCCTCATCGACCAGGTGATCGAGAAGCGTCCGGAGCCGGTCGCCACCCCGGCGTAATCCTTAAAACCTGGGGACAAAATTCCCCTGGGTGCGTCTTTTTGCCGAGTAACCCCGTTTCTATTGATCACGGGCTCTCCCCGTGATTGCATGTGGATTCGGGAAGGCTGGGCGATTTGAGCGTTCAATTCTTAGCGACGGAACATTTTGTTAGCTCCGTCGCTCATAAATTAATGGTGCTGGGCCGGCAGGGGCTGTCCCGGTACGGATTGGAGATGTGATAATGACCAAGGCTGGCGGCAACGACTCCAAGAGTACGCTGTACTGCTCCTTCTGCGGCAAGAGCCAGCATGAGGTTCGCAAGCTGATCGCTGGCCCGACGGTTTTCATCTGCGATGAATGCGTCGAGCTGTGCATGGACATCATCCGCGAGGAGTCGAAATCGTCTCTCGTGAAGTCCCGCGACGGGGTCCCGACCCCGAAGGAAATCAGCCGCGTTCTGGATGACTACGTGATCGGCCAGGAGCACGCCAAGAAGGTGCTCTCGGTGGCGGTCCATAACCATTACAAGCGCCTCGCCCACGCGACGAAGCACAACGACGTGGAGCTGGCCAAGTCGAACATCCTGCTGATCGGACCGACCGGCTCGGGCAAGACCCTGCTCGCCCAGACCCTGGCCCGGATCCTGGATGTGCCCTTCACGATGGCGGATGCGACGACCCTGACCGAGGCCGGTTATGTCGGCGAGGACGTGGAGAACATCATCCTTAAGCTCCTCCAGGCCTCCGACTACAATGTCGAGCGGGCGCAGCGGGGCATCGTCTATATCGACGAGATCGACAAGATCTCCCGCAAGTCGGACAACCCCTCGATCACCCGCGACGTCTCCGGCGAGGGCGTGCAGCAGGCTCTCCTCAAGATCATGGAAGGCACCGTCGCCTCCGTGCCTCCGCAGGGCGGCCGCAAGCACCCGCAGCAGGAATTCCTGCAGGTGGATACCACGAACATCCTGTTCATCTGCGGTGGCGCTTTCGCGGGCCTGGAGCGGATCATTTCCGGCCGTGGCAAGGGCACGTCGATCGGCTTCGGCGCCTCGGTCAGCTCTCCTGACGACCGGCGCACCGGCGAGATCTTCCGCTCCGTAGAGCCCGAGGATCTGTTGAAGTTCGGCCTCATTCCCGAGTTCGTCGGCCGGCTGCCTGTCCTGGCGACCCTCGAGGATCTCGATGTCGACGCCCTGAAGACCATTCTGCAGGAGCCGAAGAACGCCCTGGTCAAGCAGTACCAGCGCCTCTTCGAGATGGAGAACGTTCAGCTGACGTTCCAGGATGAGGCCCTCACGCTTATCGCCAAGAAGGCGATCGAGCGGAAGACGGGCGCCCGCGGCCTGCGCTCCATCATGGAGGGCATTCTGCTGGAGACCATGTACGACCTGCCGGGTCTCGATTCCGTGGAACAGGTGGTGATCGGTCCCGAGGTCGTGGAGGGCAAGGCCAAGCCGCTCTTCATTCACGGCGAGCGGAACGAGCAGGCCGCCAGCGCCAGCGCTTGAGGGCCACCGGGGACCTTCCCATGAACAGATGCATTGCGGGCAATCTTCTTGAAACAGGAGGCCCGCAACGCCACATCATCTCTTGCGTCGGCGCTGTCCGCTCATGTTGCGAGGGGGAGCCCGGCGTACCGGATGCAGCCCATAACAAAAGCCTGAGCATTCCGGTTATCCGTCCGAAATCCAGCTCATCCGAGGGGATTCCCGGACGCAGTGAAAAGGATACCGTCTCATGACACAATCGAAGCCACGTCAGCCTGTCGTTCCAGGCTCGACCGGAACCTATGCGGTTCTGCCTCTGCGCGACATTGTTGTCTTTCCACACATGATCGTGCCGCTCTTTGTCGGCCGTGAAAAGTCGATCCGCGCGCTTGAGGAAGTGGTCAAGGGGGACCGTCACATTCTTCTGGCCACCCAGATCGATGCGACGGATGACGATCCGTCAACGGACGCGATCTACAAGGTCGGAACCCTAGCCAACGTCCTGCAACTGCTGAAGCTGCCCGACGGCACCGTGAAGGTGCTGGTCGAAGGCGCGAGCCGGGCCCAGGTCAAGGCCTATACCCGCACGGATGAATTCTACGAGGCCGAAGCCGAGGCGCTTCCGGACTCCCTCGGCGACCAGGTCGAGGCCGAGGCGCTCGCCCGGTCGGTCGTGTCCGAGTTCGAGAACTATGTGAAGCTCAACAAGAAGGTGTCGCCTGAGGTCGTGACCGCCGTGACCCAGATCGATGAGCCCGCCAAGCTCGCCGACACCATTGCGTCTCACCTGGCCATCAAGATCGCCGACAAGCAGGCAATTCTCGAGACCGCCACCGTGGCCCAGCGCCTGGAGAAGGTGCTCGGCATGATGGAGAGCGAGATCTCCGTTCTCCAGGTCGAGAAGAGGATCCGGACCCGCGTGAAGCGTCAGATGGAGAAGACGCAACGCGAGTACTACCTCAACGAGCAGATGAAGGCGATCCAGAAGGAGCTTGGCGACGACGAAGGTCGCGACGAGTTGGCCGAGCTCGAGGAGAAGATCGAGAAGACCAAGTTCACGAAGGAAGCCCGCGAGAAGGCGATGGGCGAGCTGAAGAAGCTGCGCCAGATGTCGCCCATGTCGGCGGAAGCCACCGTCGTGCGCAACTATCTCGACTGGCTGCTCGGGATTCCGTGGAACCGCCGCTCGAAGATGAAGAAGGACCTCAAGGCCGCCCAGGATCTGCTCGATGCGGATCACTACGGCCTCGATAAGGTCAAGGAGCGCATCGTCGAGTACCTGGCCGTGCAGCAGCGCGCCAACAAGCTCACGGGCCCGATCCTCTGCCTCGTCGGTCCTCCCGGCGTGGGTAAGACCTCGCTCGGCAAGTCGATCGCCAAGGCTACGGGCCGCGAGTTCGTGCGCATGTCGCTCGGCGGCGTTCGCGACGAGTCGGAGATCCGCGGTCACCGGCGGACCTATATCGGCTCGATGCCCGGCAAGATCATCCAGTCGATGCGCAAGGCCAAGACGTCCAATCCGCTCATCCTGCTCGACGAGATCGACAAGATGGGCATGGACTTCCGCGGCGATCCGTCGGCGGCCCTGCTCGAGGTCCTCGACCCTGAGCAGAACTCGACCTTCAACGACCATTATCTGGAAGTCGATTACGACCTTTCCAACGTGATGTTCGTGACGACGGCCAACACGCTCAACATCCCGGCTCCGCTCCTCGACCGCATGGAAGTGATCCGCATCGCGGGTTACACCGAGGAGGAGAAGGCCGAGATCGCCCGCACCCACCTGATCCCCTCGGCCATGCAGAAGCACGGTCTGGCGGAGAAGGAGTGGAAGATCGGCGATGAGGCTCTCCTCATGCTGATCCGCCGCTACACCCGCGAGGCAGGCGTGCGTAACCTCGAGCGTGAGATCGCCAACCTAGTCCGCAAGGCCGTGAAGGAGATCCTGATCTCCAAGGTCAAGGCGGTCGAGGTCACGGTCGACAACCTGCCCGAGTTCCTCGGACCGCCGCGCTACCGCTACGGCGAGGCCGAGACGGAGGACATGGTCGGTGCTGTCACGGGTCTGGCCTGGACGGAGGTTGGCGGCGAGCTGCTCACCATCGAAGGCATCATGATGCCGGGCAAGGGCAAGATGACCGTCACGGGCAACCTCCGCGACGTCATGAAGGAATCGATCTCGGCTGCGGCGTCCTATGTCCGCTCCCGCGCCCTCGATTTCGGCGTCGAGCCGCCCCTGTTCGACCGCCGGGACATCCACGTGCACGTGCCGGAAGGCGCGACGCCCAAGGATGGACCCTCGGCCGGTATCGCGATGGCAACCGCCATTGTGTCGGTGATCACCGGAATTCCGGTGCGCCGCGACATCGCCATGACCGGCGAAGTCACGCTGCGGGGCAGGGTGCTGCCCATCGGCGGCCTCAAGGAGAAGCTCCTGGCGGCTCTGCGCGGCGGCATCAAGAAGGTGCTGATCCCCGAGGAGAATGCCAAGGATCTGGCTGACATTCCGGCCAGCGTGAAGAACGGTCTGGAAATCGTGCCGGTCTCCATGATGGATCAGGTCCTCCAGCATGCTCTCGTGCGCGTGCCGGAGCGGATCGAATGGGATGAGGCGGCTGAACTCAAGGCCCACAAGCCGGGTGTCGAAGACGACTCGGCCGGGGTGATCGCCCACTGACTTTCGGCGATTTACGTAACGACAGAAGCCTCCGGACCTCGGTCCGGAGGCTTCTTTTTTGCGGAAGACTGCAAAAAATCGGCTGTTTTCAGCCACTTCGGGGCTTGCTTACGGACAAGCTTTGCGCCAAACGAGTGTCCCTGAAACGGTGGACCATTTCTTTTGCGACCGCCGTGATCACTGGAGGATATGACTATGAATAAAGGCGAGCTCGTTGCGGCCGTCGCCGACAAGGTAGGCCTTTCGCGCGGCCAGGCTGGTGACGCGATCGACGCCGCCATCGAGGCGATCACCGGCGCCCTGAAGCAGGGTGATGAGGTCAAGATCGTCGGGTTCGGCACGTTCGTCGTGACAAACCGCGCTGCAGGCGAGGCGCGCAACCCGCGTACCGGCGAGAAGGTCAAGGTTGCCGCTTCCAAGACCCCGAAGTTCCGCGCAGGCGCGGGCCTGAAGGATGCCGTCAACGCGAAGTAATCGCTTTTTGAGCGGTGTTCGCTTGCGAAAGAAGGCCGACAATGCTTGCGTTGTCGGCCTTCTCTTTTTATGTCAGGCCGGTCGGGCGGTTAGCTCAGTTGGTAGAGCTTCGGTTTTACACACCGCAGGTCGGGGGTTCGAGTCCCTCACCGCCCACCATCTCCCGTCCAGCGGATATCCTTCCTTGGCCCGCGCTTTCAGGGCGAGCGTCCATCCTCTTCTTCCGTGAGCCTGTCGAGAACCTTCTCGGGCGCAACGTGCCGTTCCAGTTCGCGAAGGGTCGGGTCCCGAGCTTCGCTGATGCCGAGGTGTTCGGCGATCGCCCGGGTCAGCGTCAGCAGCCGCGTGATCTCGTGCTCGGAGAGCAGATTTGTCTGGAGGTCGAGTTGCGAGCGCCGGTCCGCCTCGGCGGCGGCACGATTCTGGCTGATGAGCACGAAGGTGGAGAGGAAGATCGCCTCGACGGATGCGAAAGTCGCGAGGATCACGAATGTCGGATCGAAGGCGGGAACGCCCGGGATCAGGCCGAGATTGGCCGCAACCCAACCCGCCACCAGGATCAGGTGCACATAGACGAACGCCATGCTGCCGGTAAAGCGGGTGATCGTTTCCGCGATACGCTCCTGCAGCCCAGCCTTCCGTTCCTCCTCATGGCGCTTATCGCGCAGGGCGTCGATGTTGCGTTCGAGAACAGAGGCCAGGACGTTCGGCTCCGTGGGGGGAGCGCTTGGGCTGTCCCGATGTGGTGGGGCTGTCCTGTAGTCAGGCCTGATATCCGTCACTTCGCCATCCTTCGCTCCCGCGGCTCGATAAGAACGGCCACCGGTCGGAAGAAGTTCAGGCTTCCGCGGGCCCATGATCACGGAGCGGTGCGGGTGGGTTGGAACGCCGCACCCCAGCCGGTGCAACATTTGGACCTGGTTGAAGTTTGAATGCATCCCTCCAAGGAAGGCTCCTGAGACTTGAACCCGCTCCGGCCAATGCTGGAGCGGGCTTTTTCTTGCAGGTTCCCCCGGCGAACGGCGACGTCTATCGCATCGCCTTCTGCATGTCTTCGAGCAGGGCGATGTGCTCGCGAATCTGTCCGCGGGCCAGCTTGGCGACGTTCATATGCTCGCGATTCTGAGGGTTCGATTGGAGGTAGCGCTCCTGAACCTGAAGCAGGTCGCGATGGCCTTGAAGCTGAGCCTGCAGGTACATCTTGTCGAACTCGGCCCCCGCCTGCTGGTTCTGCATCTTCTGCATCATGTCCCCGGCCGATGCATCCATCTGCATGGGAGGCATGGCCGTGGTGGATTGGCCGCCTGCCGATCCCGTCGCTGCGGTCGCGGCCGGTTCCATCATCGAGCGAAGCACCTCCGAGAGCGTGGTCTGCTCCTGGATCTCGAAATTGGCAAAGCGCTTGAGATCTTCATTGCGGATCTTGTTCATGGCGACTCGGCTCGATTCCAGAGCCACCATGCCGAGCTGCATGGTCTGCTGCATGTGCTGCATGTCGGCTTGGCTCATCTGGCCGCCCGACTGGTTCATGGGCATGGATCCGGAAGAGCCTGAAGGCATCGACGACGAGGAGCCGCTGGTCTGGGCCAGGGCTGGGGCGACAACGAGCGCGGCGGCAAGGCCGCCGAGAAGGGTACGACGATCCATCTTTAACTCCTGCTGAAGGTCCCGGCTCGGCCGCGACACGCTGGAGAAGCGCTCGACTCTGGGCCGCCGTTAGAGGCCGAACGCGAGCGATGCTGCTTTGTTTCAGCTGCGCCTTAACGAACGAGGGAAGAAGAACCCGCCTTGGTCAGACAGCAGAAAGCCGGCCGCGAGGCCGGCTCGATCAAGCTTGAAGGTTCGAGAAAATAATGGTCGGAGCGAGAGGATTTGAACCTCCGACCCCTAGTCCCCCAGACTAGTGCGCTAACCGGGCTGCGCTACGCTCCGACTGCCGAAAGGCTTGGTTCCTCTAACTTTTAACGCCGGCTCGCGCAACCCCTGAAATGGAGCGCGGCGCGGAAAGTCGATTTCGCCGGGCGTCCGGCCGCGCTTCGGAGCTCCACCAAGCCGGAGCCGACGACCGCGTCAGATTAGCACCCGGGACGGGTCCAGGCTTCGACAGCCTGCCGCAAACCGTCGGGCAGGTCCGTGACGCTTTCGCCGTCCGGCGTTCCGGACGACGCGAGCTCGGACAGGAGCGCCCGGTATTTCTCGGTCTTTTCCTGGGCCGCTTCGAACCCGTCCGCGGACGCATCGTCCGGCAGGCCCGAGAACAGGCAAAGGAGTGCGAGGATGGCGCGCATGGTTCGACTCCGTTCGGGTGTCGTAAGGGAAGCACGGCCAAGGTGGCATTTTCACGATGAAAGAGGTGTGCGCGAAAACACGTCTGCCGCGAACCCCGATTGCGAAGGAGGCAAAAGGTTAACCATCCGCGCGAAGAAGAGTAGGTGGCCATCGCGAGCCGGGATACACATTCCCGTGAGAGCGTCCCACGGTGCCCCCAGTGCCACGGCGCTCTCGGCGGCCGCCTTCACCGCGGCTGCTTCACTCCGTGTCTCTGCACACCCCCGCCCTTGCGCGGGGTTTTTTATCGGTGGCTTCAGAAGGGACCTCGCTTCGCGAGCGCCTCGAAGCCGTTTCTCAGCTGCAGCACCCGGTCTTCGTACGCTTTGCTCAGGCAGGACCGGTCCTCGCCACAGGCTTCCCGCCGCTTGAGCCAGGCCGCCTGCGCGTCTTCCATATCACCGCGCGCACCCATACCAAGAAGCGGCTTGAGCTGCGTGTAGAGCACGGCCATCTCGACATCCTGATCGTTCAGCCCCCTGTCGGCGCAGATCGCCTTCTCGTCGGGCGTTCGAGCCTTGGCGCAATCGAAGCTGGCGGCTTGGGCCGCCTGCGAAGCGGCGGCCATCCAGAGGCCGGCGATTAGGACGACGCTGAACGCTCTGGCTTGCATGGAACCTATCCTCGAAGAACTCAATCTTCGGGAGGAACGGTTCCCGCCGCACGAGGCTCCATGGAGAGGCCGGACTTTTCGGCTTTGGCTAATGGAAGGTTAAAGGGACTGCTCACCGGCGGATGGCTGAAGCATCTCCCGACAGGGCAAGGCGCAGACCGAGACCGATCATGACGAGACCGGCGCATCGCTCCTGCCAGGCGATCAGGCCCGGCCGTCCCGACAGCCACTCGCCGATCGTTCCTGTTCCGACCGCGACCGCTCCCAGGACAAAGAACCCTGAGACTTTCTGCACGCCGCCCAGGAACAGCAGCTGCGCCGTGACCGGCCAATACCCTGCCGGGGTCGACGAATTGGGGGAGGAAGGCCAGCATGAACACCATGGCCTTCGGGTTGGTCAGATTGTTGATCATGCCTTGGCGCAGGGCTGTGAGATCCGACACGGGCTTCGGAGCCGTGCGGACAAGGCGGTGCGGTCCGAACGAGGCGATCAGAAGCTTGGCGCCGAGCCACACGAGGTAGGCCGCGCCGGCCCATCGAAGAAGCTCGAAGGCGAGGGGCGAGGCCTGGATCAGGGAGGTGACGCCCAGAGCCAGGAGCGGCAGCTGAACGAGACCGGCGAGCAGGGTCATGCCGATGGCGGTCAGAACGGCAATGCGCCGACCCTGTCCGACTCCACGGCTCAGGAGAAGAACCATGTCGGGGCCCGGTGCCAGCTGCAGGGCCAGCACAGCGGCATAGAACGTGAGAAAGGTCGACAGATCCGGCATGTCCTGGTCTCTTCAGGGCCCTCGCGAGGCCATCCTACAGGGACTGCCGGCGCCACGCATCCAGATCGTCCAGGGACAAGTTGGAGCCGCAGAGCACGAGCCCGACGACGCTGTCGCTCGGCAGGGACGGAACGACCGTCTCGGCGGCGGTCAGGACGCAGGCCGCGGCAGGCTCGCAGAGCAGCTTCTCCGTCTGGAGCAGCCAGCTCACATCGGCGATGACCGGTGGATCCTCGACAAGCAGGATCTCCTGCAGAAAGAGCCTGGCGGCCGCCATGGTCCGGTGGGTGGCGAAGGGTGCGGCGAGGGTCCGGGAGATTGAGGTCGGGCGGATCGTCACCGGCTGATCGGCCTTGAGGGCCTCGGTCATGGTCGGTGCGCCAGTCGGCTCGACGCCGTAGACGGTCAGCGACGGCCGCTTGGCTTTCAGGGCGGCTGCCACGCCGGACATGAAGCCACCGCCACCGATCGACACGAACACATGGGTGAGATCGGGTATGTCGTCGAGAAACTCGAGGCCCAGGGTGCCGTGGCCCGCGATGATGGCGGGATCGTCGTAGGGATGGACGAAGAGACGGCCCTGGCGCTGGTAGTCCTCCGCCTTGGCGAAGGCTTCGGCGGCATCCTCGCAGAGCTCCACGCGGGCGCCGAACTTGGTGGTAAGATCGATGTTGAAACGGGCCGCCGTCTTGGGCATCAGGACGAGCGCGTCGAGCCCGAGCGTTCCGGCGACTCTCGCCACTGCAATGGCGTGGTTGCCGCCGGACACGGTCACGAGACCGCGCCGGCGCTCGTCCTCGCTCAGGGTGAGCACCTTATTGAAGACGCCTCGGACCTTGAACGAGCCGGCAAGCTGCAGCGCTTCCATCTTCACCGCGCTGCGCCGCCTGAGCCGGGCCGATATGTCGGCACTCTCGTAGGCAGGAGTGCGCCTGACCCGTCCGGCGATGCGATCGCGGGCAGCTTCGATGTCGGAGAGCGTCACGTCAAAGGTGGTCATGAGGTGTCCGTCGGCGGCATGGGGGATGGGACAGCCCGTGAGGGCATCATGCGCGCCGCGATCATGCGAGCGACGTCTTCGCTTCGTCAACGGGCATCAATCGAAATTCCCGCTAATAAAAACCGGCTTGACCGTTGGCTCGCTCGGATCGGATGCTCACGTTCAACCCACGGAGCCCTATACGATGCCTATGTCACCCCGCGAGATGCTCGCGCGTCTGATTGCCTTTCCGAGCGTTTCCACCAGCAGCAATCTCGACATCATTCACTTCTGCCGGGACTGGCTGAACAGCCACGGGGTCGAGAGTCATCTCGTCATGAGCCCGGAGGGTGACAAGGCCAACCTCTACGCCACAATCGGCCCCCGGGTGGAAGGCGGGATCGTCCTGTCGGGCCATACGGATGTCGTGCCGGTCGAGGGCCAGAACTGGTCCACGGATCCCTGGACGCTCACGGAGAAGAACGGTCGTCTTTACGGTCGTGGCGCAACCGACATGAAAGGCTTCGATGCGCTCGTTTTGGCGCTCGTGCCCGACATGGTGCACGCGCCTCTCAAGCGCCCCATCCACATCGCGTTGTCCTACGACGAGGAGATTGCCTGCCGCGGTGCGCCCTCGATGGTGCACGCGATGGCAGGGTCCATCCCGGCGCCGTCCGCAGTGATTGTCGGCGAGCCGACGCGCCATGCGGTGGTAACGGGACATAAGGCGTCCGTGCAGCTGCGAACCCACGTCACGGGTTATGCCGTACATTCGAGCCGCATCGACCAGGGTGTCAGCGCGGTCATGAACGCCGCTCGCCTGATCGCATGGCACGAGGACGTGATGGAGGAGAACCGCCGGAGGGTCGATCCGGACAATCCGTTCGAGCCGCCCTACACCACGCTGCATTGCGGCATGATGGTCGGCGGCAACGCCGCCAATGTGGTGTCGTCCTCGGCCTGGTTCTTCAGCGACATCCGGGCAATCCCGACGGAGAGCCCGATGGATTATCTGGCCCGCTACGAGGCCTATATCCGCGACCGGATCGAGCCTCGCATGAAGGCCGTCGCCCCTGAGACGGGAGTGGCTGTCGAACTCGTCGCCGAGGTGCCGGGCCTCCGGCCGGAGGCCGATGGTGCGGCGGAGCGTCTGATGCGCCGGCTGACCGGCGACAACGGCACACATGTCGTGTCCTACGGCACGGAGGCGGGGCTGTTCCAGCGGGTCGGCTGGTCGACAGTGGTCTGCGGCCCCGGCGACATCGCCCAGGCCCACCAGCCGGACGAGTATATCGAGGTCAGTGAATTCCAGGCCGGGGAGGCGATCCTGCGCCGCCTGATCGGGGATCTCTGTGCCTAAATGCTGAGCAGGACGGTCCAAGTCGGGGCTAGACCACCAGCCACTTTCCTGCCTAAGTTCATTCCCTAGCGGAAGGTGCGACCAGAAATGTCGAGCTTCCGACAAGTAGAACACCGCGCAAAGACGCGGGCCTACAGAGGAGAAGGACAGACAATGAGGATCCGTTCGAAGTTTCTCGTCGCGGCCGCGGCGACCTTCATGGCCGGCGTAGCTTTTCCGGCCATGGCCGTGACTTTGCGCTATGCCAACCAGGGCGACCTGAAGTCGCTCGACCCGTATACCCTGAACGAGACCACCACCATCGCGCATCACGGCCACGTCTATGAAGGTCTGACGAAGCGCGGCAAGGACCTTGCGATCGAGCCGGCATTGGCGGAGCGCTGGGAGATCAGCGAGGACGGTCTGACCTGGCGGCTCTTCCTGCGCAAGAACGTGAAGTTTCACAATGGCAATTCCTTCAATGCCGACGACGTGATCTTCTCCGCCAACCGGGTCCGCGCGCAGGGCTCGAACTTCCAGACCCGGGTTCCCAGCGGCTCGGAATGGGTGAAGGTTGACGAGTACACGGTCGACGTGAAGCTCAAATCCCCGAACCCGATCATGAATGCCCAGTGGGATACCTGGTACATCATGGACAAGGAGTGGTCGGAGGCGAACAACAGCGTTGCGCCCACGCCGGCCGCCGCGACGACGCCGAGCTTCGCGTCCCTGAACGCCAACGGCACCGGGCCGTTCAAGATCGAAAGCCACCAGCCCGGCGTGAAGACCGTCTTCAAGGTCAACAAGGATTGGTGGGGCAAGGTCGAGCACAACATCGACGAGATCGTCTTTACGCCGATTGCATCCGACGCCACGCGCGTCGCCGCGCTGCTCTCGGGCGAAGTGGACGTGATCGAGCCGGTTCCGCTGCAGGACGTCCAGCGCGTCAACGGCACGGCCAACGCCAAGGTGCTGGCCGGTCCGGAGCTTCGGACGATCTTCCTGGGTTTCGATCAGACCCGCGACGAGCTCCTGTTCTCGAACGTGAAGGGCAAGAACCCGTTCAAGGACAAGCGGGTGCGCGAGGCTTTCTACAAGGCCATCGACATCGAGACGATCAAGTCCCGGGTCATGCGCGGAATGTCCACCCCATCGGCGCTGATGATTGCCCCGCAGCTGTTCACGTCCTCGGCCGACTTCGTTCGTCCGAAGTATGACCTCGAAGGCGCCAAGAAGCTTCTCGCCGATGCCGGATACCCGAACGGCTTCGAGGTCGGGATGGACTGCCCGAACGACCGCTATGTGAACGACGAGGCGATTTGCCAGGCCGTGGTCAGCATGCTGGCCCGTGCCGGCGTCAAGGTGAACCTGATGGCGCAACCGAAGGCGCAGTACTTCGGCAAGGTGCTGAAGTCGGGCAACTACAACACCTCGTTCTACCTGCTCGGCTGGACCCCTGGCACCTTCGACAGCCATAACGTCCTGTTCGACATCGAAGGCTGCAGGAACGACCCCCAGTCATCGCGCGGCGAGTCGAATCTCGGCAATTTCTGCAACAAGCAGCATGACGAGCTGACCGACAAGATCCTGGTCGAGAGCAACAAGGAGAAGCGCGACCAGCTGATCAAGCAGGCATTCCAGATCACCTTCGACGAATATGGCTATATCCCGCTGCACCAGCAGGCCCTCGCCTGGGGCGTTTCGAACAAGGTGACGCTGCCTCAGCGGGCTGACAACCAGGTGCTGCTCTACTGGGCGCAGAAGAAGGAATAGTCGGCATCTGATCGCTTGTCCCGGACGGCCGATCGCCGTCCGGGATATTTCTTTCGAGGGTCTCGGGCAGAAGGTTTATCCGGGACGCAGCGATCAAGAGATTGTGCATGTTCGCTTTCATCATCCGGCGCGCCCTCCAGGCCATCGGCGTTCTTCTGGCCGTCGGGATCATTTCGTTCGCGATGTTCCGCTTTGCCGGCGATCCGGTGAACCAGATCGTCTCCCTGGATACGCCCGCCGCCGAGCGGGAGCAGGTTCGCCGCTCCCTTGGACTCGACGATCCGGTGCCCGTGCAGTTCCTGCGTTACCTGACCAGCGCGGCGCAGGGCAATTTCGGCGTGTCCTATCAGTTCCGCCAGCCCGTATCGGATCTCCTGGCCGAGCGCATGCCGGCGACGCTCGAACTCGCATTCTGTGCGACCGTCTTCGCCACAGGTTTCGGCGTGCTCATGGGCGTCTATTCGGGGTTGAAGCGGGACAGCTTCCTGGCCAAGGTGTTCCAGACCGTATCGCTCGTCGGCATCTCGCTTCCGACCTTCCTGATCGGCATTCTGCTGATTTACCTTTTCTCCGTCACGCTCGGCTGGCTGCCGTCCTATGGCCGTGGCGACACCGTGCGTCTCGGCTGGTGGACGACCGGCCTCCTCACCGTGTCGGGCCTCAAGGCGCTCATCATGCCCTCCATTACGCTCGGTCTGTTCCAGATGACCCTGATCATGCGCATCGTCCGGGCCGAGATGCTGGAGGTGCTGCGCACCGACTACATCAAGTTCGCCAGGGCGAGGGGGCTCACCACCCGGGCCATCCATTTCGGGCATGCACTCAAGAATACGCTCGTGCCGGTCATCACCATCGTCGGGCTGCAGTTCGGCTCGGTGATCGCCTTCGCGATCATCACCGAGACCGTGTTCCAGTGGCCGGGCATGGGTCTCCTGTTCGTCCAGGCCGTGCAGAACGTCGATATCCCGATCATGGCAGCCTATCTCATGCTGGTGGCGCTCATCTTCGTGGCGATCAACCTCGCCGTCGACATCCTCTACACCATCGTCGATCCTCGCCTGAGGACGACGATCCGGCAGCCGGCCTGAGGAGGCAGACATGGCAGACGCAATACAGGCCGCGCCCGCGCCTCACTCCCAGCCCACAACCTGGGCCGGCCGCTTCTTCGACAGTGACGTCTGGGCGAGCTTCAAGCGCTCGAAGCTGACGATGGCGGCGGCTTGCCTCACACTCCTTTTTGTTGTGGCAGCCCTGCTTGCCGGGCTCGTCGCACCGCAGGATCCCTTCGACCCGGCACAGCTCGACCTGCTGAACAGCCGATTGCCGCCGCTCTGGGATGCGGAAGGGCAGGCGCCATTCCTGCTCGGCACGGACGAGCAGGGCCGCGACATCTTCTCGGCCATCCTCTACGGCCTGCGGATTTCGCTCGCGGTCGGCTTTCTCGGGGTTGCCTTCTCGGCCACGCTCGGGATCGCTCTCGGTCTCATCGCCGGCTATGTGGGCGGCACGACCGATGCGGTCATTATGCGCATCGCCGACGTGCAGCTGACCTTCCCGGCGATCCTGATCGCGCTCCTCGTCGACGGCGTGGTGAAGTCGGTCCTCGGAGGCCAGCTCGACGGCATCACGACGCTCTCCGTGCTGGTCTTCTCCATCGGCTTGAGCTTCTGGGTGCAATATGCCCGCACGGTGCGCGGCTCCGTGATGGTCGAGAAGAACAAGGACTACATCGCCGCCGCCCGGCTCATCGGTCTGCCTGCGCCGGTCATCATGTTCCGGCATGTCCTGCCCAACGTGCTTGGCCCGGTGCTCGTGATCGCCACCATCAACCTGGCGCTCGCCATCATCACGGAGGCCACCCTGTCCTTCCTCGGCACCGGCATGCCGGAAACCATGCCGTCGCTCGGCACACTGATCCGCATCGGAAACAACTACCTGTTCTCCGGCGAGTGGTGGATCATTGCGT
The DNA here is from genome assembly GCF_018069605.1 of Microvirga sp. HBU67558. NCBI lineage: Bacteria > Pseudomonadati > Pseudomonadota > Alphaproteobacteria > Hyphomicrobiales > Methylobacteriaceae > Microvirga > Microvirga sp. HBU67558. Next base: position 23,313 of record NZ_JAGPUP010000517.1, read on the forward strand.
TCCCCGGCATCTCACTCGCGCTCCTCGTCCTCGCCATCAACCTTCTGGGTGATTGGCTGCGCGATGCGCTCAATCCCAAGCTGCGATGAGAGAGGGAGCATCCATGGCCCAACCCGTCCTCTCCGTCCGTGACCTGCGGGTCGAGTTCGTCACCCGGCGCGGCATTCTGAAGGCCATCGACGGCATCTCGTTCGACATCGGCAAGGGCGAGGTTCTCGGCGTCGTCGGTGAATCCGGCGCCGGCAAGTCGGTGACGGGCTCCGCCGTCGTCGGCCTCATCGATCCCCCGGGACGGATTGCCGGCGGCGAAATCCTTCTCTCCGGGATGCGCATCGACAATCTGCCGCCGGAGGAGATGCGCCGGGTGCGCGGCAAGCGCATCGGCATGATCTTCCAGGATCCGCTGACAAGCCTCAATCCGCTGTACCGGGTCAGCGAGCAACTGATCGAGACCATCCGTACGCATACGAACCTGTCCGCCTCGGCGGCCAGGAAGCGTGCCATCGATCTCCTGGCTGAAGTCGGTATTCCGGCGCCCGACCGTCGGATCGACAGCTATCCGCACGAGTTCTCGGGCGGCATGCGACAGCGCGTGGTGATCGCCCTCGCCCTGTGCGCCGAGCCCGAGCTCATCATCGCGGACGAGCCGACAACCGCTCTCGACGTGTCCGTTCAGGCGCAGATCATCGCGCTTTTGAAGCGCCTCGGACGCGAGCATGGCACGGCCATCATGCTGGTCACTCACGACATGGGCGTGATCGCCGAAACGGCCGATCGGGTCGCCGTCATGTATGCGGGCCGCATCGCGGAGATCGGACCGGTGCGCGAGGTGGTGCAGAACCCGCTTCACCCCTACGCCAAGGGCCTGATGGGCGCGATCCCATCCCTCGAGACCGACGCGGAGCGCCTCGTTCAAATCCCAGGCTCCATGCCGCGGCTATCGGCCATTCCTCCTGGCTGTGCGTTCAATCCGCGCTGCCCGTTCGTGTTCGACCGCTGCCGGGTCGAGCGGCCGGAGCCCATTCAGCACAGCGAGCATCGCGTGGCCTGCCATCTCTACGATCAATCTTCCGTCCGGTCGGAGGCCGTCGCGTGACCGAGAACCCTTACGTCGACGTCAAAGATCTGCGCCGCTTGTTCGACGTCTCAAAGCCCTGGCTCAACCGGGTGCTCGAGGGGGGCGAGAAGCAGTACCTCAAAGCGGTCGACGGCGTTTCCTTCGACATCGCGAAGGGCGAGACCTTCGCCCTCGTCGGAGAATCGGGTTCGGGCAAGTCGACGGTGGCCCGGATGGTCGTGGGACTTCTGCCGCCGACGAGCGGGACGGTGGCGATCGACGGCGTCTCGATGACGGCGGCGGCTGCGTCCGCCGAGCGCCAGCGCCTGCGGCGGCGCATCCAGATGATCTTCCAGGATCCCTATGCCAGCCTCAATCCGCGCTGGCAGGTCGACCGCATCGTGGCCGAGCCGATCAGGGCTTTCCGGTTGATCGAGACCGGGCGAGACATCGCCAATCGGGTCGGCGAGCTTCTCTCCCTTGTCGGTCTCCATCCGGCGGACGGCGGGAAGTACCCGCACGAGTTCTCGGGCGGACAGCGCCAGCGCATCGCCATCGCCCGTGCGCTCGCATCCAATGCGGAGTTCATCGTCTGCGACGAGCCGACCTCCGCGCTCGACGTCTCGGTGCAGGCGCAGATCCTGAATCTCATGCGCGACCTGCAGGATCGGCTAGGGCTGACCTATCTGTTCATCAGCCACAACCTCGCCGTGGTGCGCCACATGGCGAGCCGCATCGGCGTGATGTATCTCGGCCGCATCGTCGAGATCTCCAACGGGCGCGAACTCTTCGCACACCCGAAGCACCCTTACACCCGCATGCTCCTCGACGCGGTTCCGGATGTGGGCATGACGGGCCGCCAACGCATTCCCGTGCGCGGCGAAATCCCCAACCCGATCAATCCGCCCTCGGGCTGCACCTTCAACCCGCGCTGTCCCTTCGCCAATGATCGTTGCCGGGCCGAGATTCCGCCGCTCCTGGGTGGCGTGGCCTGCCACGCCATTCATGAGGGACGTCTAGCCGTGGACGCGGCGGCCTGACGGGTACTGCCGCTCCATCCGCAAACTAGTTGACTCAGTCAACGATGTGCCTGACTCTGTGCGCCAGGGAGCCAGCCATGTCGCACATTCCGAAACTGCCAACCGACGAGCAAATCGAGCGGGTCCGGAGCTTCAACCGGTTCTACACACGCCATATCGGCCTTCTAAACGAGGGATTGCTCGAGAGTGCGTTTTCTCTGACCGAAGCGCGGGTGCTTTACGAGCTTGCCCATCGCGGTCCCGTGACAGCGGCGGATTTGGGCCGGGAGCTCGGTCTCGACGCCGGGTATCTCAGCCGCCTCCTGAAAAGGTTCGGAGCCCAAGGGTTGACGCAGCGTAATCCGTCGAAAGATGACGGACGTCAGTTCCTCCTGTCGCTCACCGACAAAGGCTTTGCGGCTTTCACGCCCCTGAACCTAGCCTCGGCGGCTCAGGTCGCCACGATGCTGTCGGGCCTATCGGTGGGCGAGCGGGAGCGGCTCACGCAGGCGATGACCACCGTCGAGCATCTGGTCGGCGATGGCCCCCGGCCCGATCGGCCATACGTCCTGCGTTCCCACCAGCCCGGCGACATCGGCTGGATCGCCCACCGGCAGGGGATTTTGTATGCTCAGGAATATGGTTGGGACCAGACGTTCGAGGCCCTGGTGGCGGAGATCGCCGCCGGCTTCGTCAGGAACTTTGACCCGCAATGGGAGCGCTGCTGGATCGCGGAACGGGGAGGCGAGATCATCGGGAGCGTCTTCCTGGTGCGGTCTTCGGACGAGGTCGCCAAGCTCCGGCTTCTTTATGTGGAGCCGTCCGCCAGAGGTCTCGGTCTCGGGCGCCGGCTGACGGAAGAATGCATCGCCTTCGCCAGGGACCGGGGCTACAGGACCTTGACGCTCTGGACCAACGACGTGCTCGTGGCGGCTCGCCGCATCTACCAGGCGAAGGGCTTTCGCCTGGTGAAGGAAGAGCCGCATCACTCCTTCGGAAAGGATCTGGTCGGGCAGACCTGGGATCTCGATCTGTGAGGGGTCGGGACGGGCTCGCCCTGACGGCTGCAGCGGCGACGGGCGTCCAGGTGGGCGCCGCCCTGGTGGCCACGCGCTTCGTGGTGCATGACATCGGTCCGGCATCGCTGGCCTTCCTGCGCTATGCCATTGCGGTTCTCTGCCTTGCGCCACCCTTCTGGATGAGTGCACGGGTGCGGTTTGTCCCACGAGACCTCATGGCCATCATGGCCCTCGGGGTCGTGCAGTTCGGCCTTCTCATCGTCCTTCTGAATCTCGGCCTCCAGTTCATCTCTTCCACCCGCGCGGCGCTCCTCTTCTCGACCTTTCCGCTCATGACGATGTTCATCGCGGCAAGTCTCGGGCGCGAGCCGCTGAGCCGGATGAAGGTTGTGGGAGTCGCCCTGACGATCGTCGGTGTGGCGGCGGCTCTGGGCGAGCGGCTGATGACGCGGAGCGCAACAGGCGAATGGCTGGGAGCCCTTCTCGTGCTGGCTGCCGCACTCTGCGGTGCCGTATGTTCGGTGCTCTACCGACCTTATCTTGCCCGCTACCCAACCCTGCCGGTCGGCACTTGGGCCATGCTTGCTTCGGTCCTGTTCCTGGCCGTTCCCGCGGGCCTTGAGGGGCTCTTCACGGACCTGCCGCCGCTCAATCGAGCAGGCTGGCTGGCAGTCTTGTTCATCGGCCTGTCGAGTGGGATCGGTTATGTTCTCTGGCTCTGGGCCCTAAAGCACTCCACACCGACCCGGGTCACGGTGTTCCTCTCGTTGAGTCCGGTTACGGCGGCTCTGCTCGGCGTATCATTTCTAGAGGAGCCCTTCACGGCCGGTGTGCTGATCGGCCTCGCGGGCGTCGTCGCCGGGCTCTGGCTCGCCACCAGAACGGAGCCGGCGCGCGAGGAGACGTGACACGCACTGGCGTCTGCCACAAGACCGTCAGCCCGCGAAAGTGATGAACATTCAATTGGAAGTTTGGAACAATTGTAGTCTACGTCGACAGACGGCTGGATTGTCCGCGAGTAGAGCGACTACGAGTTCGAGAGATCTGCACATTCGATGTCGTGAAAATCATAAGCTTTGCTTTTACCGGCGCGACAATCACAACTCTGTGTGAAGAAATTACGTTGGGAAACGATCCGTGCCGACGGCGTTTAGCCTCTGTCATATGTGGCGATCGCCATGTTCAACGAAAGCACAGGAGGCATTGATGAAGAAGCTTGCGATCTTCGCCGGCGCTGGATTCATGGTACTTGGCGGCATGGGTGCCGCTTTGGCGCAGTCGTCGCCGGCGATTTCCGGAACGCCCGGTTCTCTGTTTCCGGATGCGGCACCTCATGAGATCCGCTGGATCAACGGCGTTCCCTGCCGGACCATTCTCGATCCCAACACGCGCGACACCCGCATCCCGGTTGCCTGTGCCGGTCAGGTCAGCGGCGTCGTAGCGCCCATGCCCGGCGACGTCGTCTCGACCGGAAGCATCGTTCCTGCTCCCGTCGGTCCCATGATGGGTGCTCCCGCGCCTGTCGGCGCAGCCGATCCCTATGCCGCCCCGCACGAGATCCGCTACATCAACGGCGTGCCGTGCCGCACGGTCCTCGATCCGAACACCCGTGATACGCGTATTCCGATCGCCTGCGGTCAGTAAGCGGGTCTCTCCCATACAAAGAGCGCGGGTCGTCCGGCCCGCGCTTTTTTGTTGGAACGAGGCACGGGAAAGCCCCGCGGCACGCACCGGGTCGCGGGGCTTTGCCTGTGGGGTGAGATCGCGCCCTATTCGGCTGCCTGCCGGAGGGGGAGGAAGCCGATGGATTGCCGCTGCGGTCCCTCCTGTTTCAGGGTTCGGACCATGTCCTCGTATTCCCGCTCCATCTCGGGCGTGACGGAGGGACGGGTTTCGCGAAGAGCCTGCTCGAAATGCGCCATGGTCACATGCTCGGCCTGCAGCGATTCCCTGAGGGCAAGGAGACCGGCCCGGCGGGTGAGATCCTCAAGATCCGCACCGGTGAACCGAGCGGTCCGCTCCGCGATCAGATCGAGATCCACGTCCGGTCCGAGAGGCATGTCCTTGGTGTGGATGCCGAGGATGTGCCGGCGGCCCTGCGCGTCGGGAACGGGCACGTAGATCAACTCGTCGAAGCGTCCCGGCCGGAGCAGGGCAGGGTCGATGAGGTTGGGTCTGTTCGTCGCCGCCATGACGACGACACCCTGCAGTTCCTCGAGGCCATCCATCTCGGCCAGGATTGTGTTGACGACCCGTTCCGTCACCGCAGGCTCGCCGAGGCCGCCGCCGCGCACGGGGGCAAGCGAATCAATCTCGTCGATGAAGATCACCGTCGGGGCGACCTGCCGGGCGCGAGCGAACAAGCGGGAGACCTGCTGCTCGGACTCGCCGTACCATTTCGACAGGAGGTCGGACGATTTCGTCGCCACGAAATTCGCCTGAGCCTCGCGGGCGACCGCTTTCGCCAGGAGCGTCTTGCCGGTGCCGGGAGGTCCGAACAGCAGGAACCCTTTGGCCGGGCGAATACCCAGGCGCCGGAAGGATTCCGGGCTCTTGAGAGGCAGTTCCACGCCCTCCCGCAGACGGGTGCGTGCCTCCTCGACGCCGCCGATGTCGTCCCACGTCACGTTGGGCACTTGGATCATGATCTCGCGCAGGGCGGACGGCTGGACCCGTTTCATGGCGTTCATGAAATCCTGCCGGGTCACCTGCAGGCTCTCCAGCACATTCGACGGGATGCCGTCCCGGAGATTGATGCCGGGTAGGATGCGTCGCAGGGAATCCATGGCCGCCTCGCGGGAGAGGGCTGCGAGATCGGCGCCGACGAAGCCGTAGGTGGTGCGGGCGACCTCGTCGAGATTGACGTCAGGGGCCAGGGGCATGCCGCGCGTGTGGATCCCGAGGATCTCCCGGCGGCCCGGCTCGTCCGGAACGCCGATGACGATCTCCCGGTCGAAGCGGCCGGGACGGCGGAGGGCCTCGTCTATGGCTTCGCGGCGGTTCGTGGCGCCGATCACCACGATGTTCTGGCGCGGCTCCAGGCCGTCCATCAGCGTGAGCAGCTGGGCCACGATGCGTCGCTCGACCTCACCCGTCACCTCCTCGCGCTTGGGCGCGATACTGTCGATCTCGTCGATGAAGATGATCGCTGGTGCGTTCTGCTGCGCCTCCTGGAATACCTGCCGCAGGCGCTGTTCGGATTCGCCGTAGTGGCGCCCCATGATCTCGGGCCCGGCGATGTGGAAGAACTGTGCCTCCGTCTCGTTGGCCACGGCGCGGGCCAGTCGGGTTTTGCCCGTGCCAGGGGGGCCGTAGAGCAGAACCCCTTTCGGCGGATCGATCCCGAGCCGCTGGAAGAGCTCGGGATGGCGGAGGGGCAGCTCCACCATCTCACGCACCTGATCGACCGTGCTGCCGAGGCCGCCGATATCATCGTAGGTTACATCGGCCCGACGTGCTTCGCGCGGTTCCTCGAATTGCGGGCGCAGCTCGATCTCGGTCTCGGCCGTCACATGCACGATACCGCGTGGCTGGGTCGAGACCACGACGAGGCGGATTTCCTGAAGACCATAAGCCGGAATGTTGAGAAGACCGCGCATCTCCTCGGGCATCCGGGAATCTGCCGAGCGCTGCGAATACACCGACGTGGAGATCACGTCGCCGGCGGTCAGAGGACGCTGGTAGAAGGTGCGCTTCAGGGCGTCGCCCGAGCCCTGCAGCCGCAGCCCCTTCTGGGCCGGAGCGAGAACGACGCGGGTTGCCGGGCGAACCTCGGCGCGCTTCACTTCCACGTGATCTCCGCTGCCAACACCGGCATTGACCCGCTGAAGACCGTCGAGACGAACGATGTTGAGGCCCTCGTCCTCAGGGTAAGGCGTCACGGCGATGGCCGTCGTATGGCGCTTGCCGATGATCTCGATAGCTTGGCCTTCCTGGATGCCGATTTCGCTCAGGGCCTGTCGGCTCATGCGTGCGATGCCACGGCCCGAGTCGTCCGGCCGGGCGTTCGCGACCTGAAGGCGTACACTCTGCCCATCCTCTGCCATTGCCGTCCTTCCCATCGTTCGAGCGCTGTTGATGCGATGGCAGGTGAGGGGAAAGCTTAGGCTCGCGCTTCCCGGGTGCCACGCGTTCGAGGCTTCGCAGGCTGCTGCAATCGACAAGCGACGAAACCGCAGGGCCAACGCAACATGCCCGGAAATGTTGCAGAAGGAGTCAGGAGGCCTGGCCTAGGACGAGATGCCGCCGGAGGGTGACCAGAGCCGTCGCAGCGAGGCTTCCATCTCATCCTCGCTGGAGCGCAACTCGACGAGATCCGTGCTCACGGGCATGAAGGGTGCGATGGTCGGAAGCTTCGTGGATCCCTCAGCGCCCTCCAACGGCGGATCGATGAGTTCCCAGCTGTCGAACAGGTCCATCGAGGAATGGCCGGGAAGGTTCGGTCCGAGATAGGGCACGATCTCGATCCAGGGTCTGCCATTGCCCCGCGGCGTGACTTTGGTGACCCGACCGAAGAAGCGCGTGAGAGGGCAGCGGACGAAATCGCCCGGCACGGGCATGCGGGTCTTCTCCAACTCGAGGGCCGCCTCGGCCTCCTGAAGCTCGGCTCGAAGCTTGGCGATACGCTCCACCAGTTCCGCAACGCGTTTGGTGCAGGGGCTGTCATGCGACTCGGCCATAGCCGACACCAGGGACAAGCTCCTGTCCAAACCGATCCCCATCACCGGAAATGTGCTCATGCCGGCTCTCCTCTTATGAACGATTTTGGAGTTTCGGCGCACGAGTGCAAGGCGCCCAGAAGACTGAGATGGAACTGAACCTCGGCGCATGAGGGTTATACTGAGAACGAGCTTGAGAATAGGAGACGGCATGGGTCTTCGAGGCCGCATGATGGGACGGCTTGCAAGCGTCATCGGGCTAACGGTGCTTGCCTCGGCCGCTGCGGCTCAGGATCTGGCGCCGCCGCTGCCGCCGCCTCGCCCGGCGCAGTCGGCCGAGCCGTTGCCGCCGCCAAGGCCGGCCGGACCGGCTGCGGCGGAGCCCGAACAGCGCGCCGAAAAGGTGCCGCGGAACGAGACACCGCTTCAGAAGGCCGATCTCGACGGCGTCTCGGACGACGGTTGCGTCCAGCGTCTGACGCAGCTTGGCCTGCGGTTTGAGAAGCGACCGCCCGTCAAGGAAAACACCTGTGCGATCGATGACCCGGTTCTTGTCTCGGCGCTTCCGGGCGGCATCACGGTCGTTCCGGCCTCGCTGATGAACTGCCCGGTGGCCGAGAGCATCTCACGCTGGATGAGCGAGGTGGTCGCGCCCGAAGCCGAACGTCGGTTCCAGAGCCCGCCGACGAAGCTTCTCATCGGCACCTCCTACCAATGCCGAGACCAGCGCAACGGGCAAAAGCTGAGCGAGCACGGCTTCGGCAACGGCCTCGATGTCATGGGGTTTGAGTTCGCCAAGCGGCCCGCCCTGACGATCGGCAGTCAAATGGAAGGTTCCTCGGAAGCGACATTCCAGGAGAATGTCCGAAAGGCCGCCTGCCCGATCTTCAATACGGTGCTTGGTCCGGGCTCGGATGCGGACCATGGCGACCACCTCCACCTCGATCTGCGCCAGCGCAAGGGCGACTATCGGATTTGCCAATAGGACGACTGGAACACGGGCGCAGCCAGGGCTTTGTCTGTCCACGGTAGTGCCAGTGGAGCTTGTCATGAAGATCGTTGCGTGTGTGGCTGTTGGAATCCTGGGACTTACGACATCCGTTCTGGCTGCCGATCAGAACCTGAACCTCGAAGCCGTCAACAAGGCTGAATGGACCCCGAAGGAGGGCAGGGGCAGGGAGGTCGATCCGGTTTTGGTCAAGGCGCAGGTCCTGCTCGATCGGGCTCGCTTCTCTCCGGGGGTGATTGATGGACACAACGGAGACAACCTCCAGAATGCCATCAAGGCTTTCGAAAAGGAGCGCGGCCTCAAACCGGACGGAACCATCGACGAGGAGGTCTGGGCCAAACTGAAGGAAGCCTCATCGGACCCGGTCGTGACCGAGTACACGATCCGGGACGAGGATGTGAAAGGACCCTTCGTGACCATCCCCGACAAGCTGGAAGATCAGGCCCGTCTCGACCGGCTCGGCTACTCCAGTCCGGAGGAGCTTCTGGCCGAAAGGTTTCACATGGATGCGGATCTGCTCAAGGCCATGAACCCGGGAAAATCCTTCGATAAGGCTGGCACGTCCATCACTGTGGCCAATGTCGAGGCAAAGTCCGGACCTGAGAAACCCGAAAAGGCCGGAAAGATCGAGATCATCAAGAAGGAACATGTCCTGCGTGTCCTGACCAAGGACGGCGCTCTGGTCGCGGTTTACCCGGCCTCGATCGGCAGTGAGGAGAAGCCTGCACCCAGCGGTTCGCACAAGGTGCGTGCCGTGGCGCCGAACCCGAACTACACCTACAACCCCGATTATGCCTTCAAGGGCGTAAAGGCGAAGGAGAAGTTCGAGATCAAACCCGGTCCGAACAACCCTGTGGGGAGCACCTGGATCGACCTCTCCGTCGAATCCTTCGGGATCCATGGGACGCCCGACCCGGAGAAGGTGGGCAAGTCCCATTCTCAGGGCTGCGTGAGGTTGACGAACTGGGACGTGGAGGAATTGTCGAAGATGGTCGAGAAGGGAACCCCGGTCGAGTTCATCGACTAGCGCCGCCCTCAGCCCCGGGCCTAGTCAGTCGTCGTTGGCGGAGTTCAGCTGATCGGGCCTTAGGCCCTCGTCGACCTCCTGGTCGTGCGCTTTGACGAGCCATTCCAGCTGCTCCTGAACGAAGTCGGGATCGCTGTGGAAACGCATGGCGCAGGCCACGAGAAAGATCGCCACCTCCGGCAGATCCTCGTCGCCCAGATCAGGAAGGACCAGCTCGAGATCCGTCATATTGCCCGAGGTCAGAATGGCGGCCTCATTGGGAGGAACGACGGTGCCGACGCTGTCAGTGTCTTGAGCCATTGAGAGAACCTTAAGCCTTTCGTCTGGCGGGAATGCAGGGGCCGGTAACATGTTGTGCCGCCGCGTTGGCGGTCTTCCCCTACGGTCGATTCCGCCTTGTTCTAAGGCGCGAGGCGGCCGGGTAAAGGCTCAGCGGCCTATCTCGGACAAGATGCGCACGAAAAAGCCCTGCCGCAGGGGTGCGGCAGGGCCGTGATATGGCGGAGCCGCCAAGACCGCTAATAGGTGCAGACGTAGCGCATCCCGTTCGTCGCCAGAAACGTCCCGGTCGCTGGATCGTAGGAACGGTACTTGCGGGCGCAATAGGCGGCGAGCTGCGGATCCACCGTGCCTGGAGGCGGAGGGGCAGCAGGCTGCGCCTGGGCCTGGTTGGCGATGGCGCCGGCGATCAGCGCGCCAGCTGCGAGTCCCGCAACACCAGCGGCAACTGCCGCGCCGTTGTCGCGCCGATAATAGTACCGGTCACGGTAGTAATAGGGGCGGTAGCCGCGACGGTAATACTGGGCGTAGCTCTCATTCGGGTACGACCGATCGACCTGGGGCAGGGTTCGGTTCGGAAGAGGGCTGGCGCTCGCGGGCAAGGCCGACACCAGCATTGCAGCGCCAACGAGGGCCAGGATGGGTTTGCGCATCGTGTTTCTCCACATGTGCGAAAAACGCCGGCAGAGGACCTGCTGACAGTCGGGCGCAAATATAGCGCTACCTGCCAAGCTCGCACAATCCCGTTCCTGCTGATGTTCGCAAGCTGATTGCTACAGGAGTATATGTAGTTTTCGATGAATCGTGAGATGAGGCAGGAAAGTTGCCGACGAAGTATAATCGGGCATTCGGCGGAAATCGCGACAATCGTGTACTCCCGGAATGCAACATTGACGGAATTCGAATATCATGGAGACATAGATGTAAATTCATATGAATATGCTTATTCCTTGAGAAAAGGCCTCACGGAAAGAAGACGTGTCTTTCTCAAGCGCGGCACTGGATTTTTTCCAATAAATCGCCAATGATGCGCATGTTTTATTATATCTATCCGGGGTTGTGGACTTATGCTGCACCTCATATTCCTTCTGCCTGTGATGGCTCGTCTGCGAAGCGGAATGCAGTTCCGCCCTCGCGTCCCTTTGCCTTCCGCCGAAGGACGGGGCAGGCAGATGGATTTGGGCGAGACCGGACAGATCGGATCCGGCAAGTCCGCGGCGGAGGCACCTGAGCGAACCTTTCTCATGCCAGACGACGCGAAAACCCAGGCTTTCGAAGGCAACTCTCAGCGGGCCTCCACGGAGGGTCCTTCAAGGACCCATGAGTGTCCATCTCGCGAGGAGACGCGCGACTTCTGCCGGGGCCGGCGGCTCGAAGGGCTGCCGATCGTGCCGCCATGAAACTCAAACTTAGAAGCTACAAGGCTTCCCTGGTCACTCTCGCGGCGATCGCAGTTCTCGCCATCTCACTCACATTCACCGTCTGGCGGTTGCTGCACGTGGAGCAGGATTCGCCGAATGGAGATCTCTACAGCAACCTGTGGGAGATCTCTCAGACGCAGTTCGAAGCATCGGTCATCGCGGAGACCCTGGCCCGAGCCGCCATGGGGGAATCGTTTGCCACCCCCGAGCAGACACCCGCCTTCCGCCTTGCCAGCTTGATCAGCCGGTTGTCGGTCCTTGTGGAGGGCGACCAGAGCAGGTTGATCGCCAGGGTCGGGGCTCTTGAGAGCCTCAGGGAGGCCCATCGGCAGTTGACCGACGCCGAGCCGCTCCCCGCGAGCGCTATCGATCCGCATACCGCCATGAGCCTTGGGAAGCGGGCGCACGATCTTGCCTCGGAGCTGCGGGGCATCGCCAACAAGGTCATGCTGCTCAGTCATGAGGAGACGGCGGAGAAGCACTCGCTGTATCTGCGCTACGTCCTGGAGAGCTTCGCCTACATCATCGGCATCGCCATCAGTACGGCCTTCCTGATCGCTCGCCTGTTCAGGGGTGTGAAGGAGACAACCCAGGCCAGGCAGCTGCTCAAGCAGGAGCAGGAGCTCTCCGATCTGGTCATCAACAACATCAGCGATCAGGGCATCGTCATGTTCGATGCCCAGCTTCGATGCCTGCTCTGGAATCCCGGCATGGAAGACTTGTTGAGCATCAAGCCCGACCAGGCGGTCGGACAGCACATGCGGGAGCTTGATCCGATCTTCGCCCAGGAGGACGTGATCGGCTCGCTCTTGCGGGCCACGGAAGGAATGAGCTCGGTCTTCGAGCACGAGGCAGTCTCGTCGGACGGGCAGGAACGATGCCTGGAAATCAACTGCTTTCCTGTCTCTATGGCCGAACGCAAGCTCGGTATCGCGTTCATGCGTGATGTGACGGAGCAATGGCTGGCCCGCAAGCAGGCGGAGCGCCAGAACTTCGACCTTGAGATCAAAGTGCTTCAGCGGACGGCCGCCCTCCGGCAGGCTGAACGCCGCCTGATCGCGGCCATCAAGTCCGCATCGGAGGGCTTCGCGGCCTTCGACTGGACGGGAAAGCTCCTTTTCGCCAACGAACAGATCTGGGCTGCCGCTCCCGTGTCCCTGTGGTGCCAGGACGAGATGAGCCTCTCGGACTTCCTGCAGTGCTTCGCCATGTGCGAGGGCGCGGACGCCCGCCTTGTCAATGCGCAGTCCCCCTTCGCGGAGATCGAGCTGGATCTTCTGGTGAAAAAGGACACATGGGCTCGCCTTTCGCTCACAAAAGCCGATGGCGCGACGATCTTCGTGCGGCTGACGGACATCTCCGGATACAAGCAGGTTGCGAAGGCTCTTGAATCGGCCCTCGACCGGGAGCGGGAGACAACGAACGCGTACCGGAACTTCGTGTCCATGGTGTCTCACCAGTTTCGGACGCCGCTTGCCATCCTGGACTCCAGCGCCCAGCGCATTCTGCGACGTGGAACGGATCTGACGCAGGACGAGCTTGTCACCCGGGTCCAGAAGATCCGAAACGCCGGCACCCGGCTGACGCGTCTCGTCGAGAGCGTCCTTAATGCGGCCAAGCTCGACGCCGGAACCATCGAGGTCAATCCAGCCTCCTACAATCTGGTCGATCTCGTCATGGACATCTGCGAGCGTCAGCGCGAGGTCAGTGCACAGGCCGATATCCGCTTCGACGTTCCGGATGTTCCGGTCAGGGTCTATTGCGACGGCATGCTCATCGAGCAGGTCGTCGTCAATCTCCTGTCGAATGCAATCAAGTATTCGGGCGACAAGCCGCTCGTCGAGATCAAAATCTGGATGGAAGGATCACGCGCCTTCTGCTCGGTTCGCGACTGGGGAATCGGGATCCCGGCCGACGAATTGCCGAAGATCTTCGATCGCTTCTACCGGGCCCGGACGGCGTCTGGGATTGCCGGCACCGGGATCGGGTTGAATTTTGCCCAGCGGATCATGCACTTGCATGGGGGCGACATTCAGGTTGAGAGCTATGAAGCGGCCGGATCCTTGTTTACCTTCGACCTGCCCATAGCAAGTGCCGATCAAACGCAACAGGCTGCATGAGTGACTGCTCCAATGAACGATCAAAAAACAATACTTTGCGTTGAAGACGAAGACGACCTGCGAGGCGATATCGCCGAGGAGCTGGAGGCGGCCAATTACCGCGTGTTCCAGGCCGCGAACGGCAGCGAGGCGCTCAGCCTCCTCGAGCGGCACCGTCCCGATCTCGTCCTCTGCGATATCACGATGCCGGGCCTCGGCGGCTATGATGTGCTCAAAGCCTTACGCGACCAGGGGACGATGGCCGATATCCCGTTCATCTTCCTGACCGCCTTGGCGGAACGCAATGACGTTCTCAGCGGCAAGCAGGCAGGAGCGGACGACTATCTCGTCAAGCCGATCGACTACGAGATCCTGCTCGCGACCATAGCGGCCCGCCTCGACCAGGTCGTCCGGGTTCAGACGAGCGCCGTCCACCGGGCTGAAGAATCCTGGCAGGAAATTCTGAAATCCGCCAAGGGACGCACGGTCGACGCGCTCTACAAGGCCACCTTCGCGTTCGACCGATTTCTGGTCGGCGTCGTGATCGTCGACGAAGCGGGCGCCGTCCGCGTGATGAACAAGGAGGCGCAGCGAATCCTGGCCGAAGGCGATGGGCTGAGCGTCTCCCAAGGGATCCTGAAGGGCTCGGTGGCAAAGCAGAACAGCAAGCTCCATTCGTCCATCGAGAAGGCTTTCGAGGAGGAATCCCTCGACGAGATCGTCTCGTTCCCGCGGATATCCGGCGGCCGGCCTTATCTCGTCCTGATTCCGGGGCAACGGTTCTCCGCCGAGGAGAGGCCGGAGGCCGTCGTCCTGCTCCTGATCGACACCGAGCAGCGGGCAAAGGTATCGGGTGACACGCTCGTGAGGCTCTATAGCCTCACCCCATCGGAAACCCGGGTCGCTCTCATGCTGATCGATGGCAAGCGCCTCGATCAGATCGCCGAGGAGCTGGAAGTCGCCCAGACCACGGTGGTTTTCCATCTCAAGAACCTGTTCCGAAAGACCGATACCAATAGGCAGGCGGATCTCGTCCGGGTCCTGCTGTCGGTGCCGCTGCGCAGCACCAGTGCATGAACGGCGCCGGCTTGGATCTCGAACCGGGAATGTGGCCCTTAAAAGCTTGATCACCATTCTGGCAAGTTTGGCCCAAGCCCAAGCTTTGCCACATTCTGTTCAGCTTTCGGAGAGGTTTTGAACAGTATATCTCATGGCAGGAAGAGGAAGGCATGCGGCCTTTCTCCGCTCGTAGGTGATGATCATGAAGGTCTTTCGTCTAGTTTCCGGGACTGCCGCGGCTCTGGCGCTCGTCACCGGCTTGTCTGCCGTCCAGCCGGCTGCAGCGCGTGATCGCCTGTCTCCCGGGGCCGCTGTGGCCCTCGGAGCGCTGGGAGGGCTCGCTGTTGGCGCTGCCGTCGGGTCGGCCATCGCGCAGCCTCAGCCCCCGGTCGTCTATCGCGCACCCCCGCCGCCGCCGCCGGTCTATGTCGAGGAGGCCGCGCCGGCCTATTACGAGCGCCCGGTTCGTGAGGTCTATGTGGAGCGCTGCTCCACGGAGCGTTACCGGGAATGGGTTCCCGGCTGGGGCTGGGAGCATCGTAGCCGCCAGGTCTGCCGCTGAGGTTTTCGAGATGGCCCGCTTCCGGCGGGCCTTTTCTTTTCCCGTGACAGAAACCCGGATTCGGCTGCCGCGTTGATCGCATGACATCTCATGCGAGCTTAGCCATGACCAGCACACCGAAAGATCAAGCCGGATCCGATCAGACGAAGCTCAATCCCGGTGATCAGGCGGAGCCGGGAACGCCGGGCGCAGGGGAGAATGTCTGCCCTGAATGTAAGGGCAGCGGCCGCATCGGCGCCACGGCGTGTCCGATCTGCGGCGGCACAGGCACGATCATTGAGGGGATCGGCGGAGCCTAAGGTCGAACTCGGACCTGAGGCCGTTCGTCCGGACTGCAGGATGCTGCGCTAGGACTTGTCGGGCTTCGCCATCCAGCGGACCAGCGGCATGAGCGGGACGATCCAGATCAGGCCGAGCACGATGTAGGCGACGGTCTGAAGAAGCTTCGGGGCCTGCGTGATCCGGCCCTCGGCGACCGCCATCGCGAACAGCGCGTAGAAGATGATGAAGGCCAGCATCACCACTGTGCCGATCAGCTTGCGCAAGCGAATGCCCATGGCGAAATCCTCACATCGTCACCACCGGATCGCGATGGTGCGTCACCGGCATGAATTGCCTCGTCGAGGCACAGCCTCTATGTGACGTCCATATTCCGGGTTCAAGCCCTAATCGACGATGAGAGTGAGCATGGCTGTCGCAGCCTCCACCGAGGGCGTGCCGTTGGCGCGCGTGCCTCGAAGCCGGTCCCTGTCCGCCGTTCGCGCCTGGATCTACTGCCTCGCGGCGCTGGTCGTCCTGATGGTCGCGGTCGGCGGCGCCACGCGTCTGACCGGCTCCGGTCTTTCGATCACGGAGTGGAGGCCCGTCACCGGAGCCATTCCGCCGCTGACCGAACAGGCCTGGGTGGTCGAGTTCGAGAAATACCGGCAGATTTCGCAATATGAGCTCGTCAACAAGGGCATGAGCCTGTCGGAGTTCAAGTTCATCTATGCTTGGGAATGGGGGCACCGGCAGCTCGGCCGTCTCATCGGCCTTGTCTTCTTCCTGCCCCTGGTCTGGTTCTGGGTCAGAGGGATCATCCAGGGCAGGCTGGCCCTGACGCTCCTGGGGATCGGAGCCTTGGGCGGCCTCCAGGGCGCCATCGGGTGGCTCATGGTCGCATCGGGCCTCGAGCCGGGCATGACCGCGGTCGCGCCCATCAAGCTCGCCCTGCATCTCACGGTCGCCAGCGTCATCCTGGCCTGCCTCGTCTGGGTCGCCTCGGGGTTGAAGAACCGATCCGGGGCCGCGAGCCGGGAAGTCCGGACAGGCTATGCGCCCCGCATCCTGGTCGGGCTGATCCTATTCCAGATCGCCCTCGGAGGCCTTGTCGCAGGCTCCAAAGCCGGCCTGACCTACAACACCTGGCCGCTCATGGACGGAGCTCTCGTTCCGCCGGCCTCGGCGCTGTTCGTGGTCAAGCCCTGGATCGAGAACTTCGTCGACAATGTCCTGCTGGTCCAGTTCAACCACCGTCTCGTGGCCTATGCCATCGTGGCTTTCGCCTTCTGGCATGCATGGTCCGTTCGCCGGAAGGACCCTGCTTCGAGCACCGCCGGTCGCGCAGCCGGCATGGCCGGCCTCGCGCTGGGCCAGATGGCTCTCGGCATCGTCACCCTGCTGCTGGCCGTCCCGCTCTGGGCCGGGCTAGCCCATCAGGTCTTCGCCATGGCGGTCCTCGCGATGGCGGTCGTTCATGCCCGGGTGAGCAAGGCCTGACATAAGAGAAGGGCGGCCGTCAGGCCGCCCTGGAACTCAGCTTCCGCAGACGTTAGCGGACGATCTGGACGATGCGGCGGGTGCCGGGCTCGACCAGGACCGGGGTGTCGTTCACGACAGTGTAGCGATAGTTCTTGACGCCGTATTCGGCCGGAACCTCGTAGTACTGCACGCCGGAAGCCGGGAGGGTCGCGCCGACGCGAACCTCTTCCTGGTAGCGGTAGGACGGAACGCCCTGGGTCACCACGTACTGGCGGAACTGCGGCTGCTGCTGGTCGGCGAGACCGCCGACGATCGCGCCCGTCACGCCGCCGACGACGGCTCCCACGGGGCCGCCCACGATGGCGCCGCCGACGGCACCAGTGGTCGCACCAGCAGCCGCGCCGCCAGACTGAGCGAAGGCGCCAACCGGCGCGAGAGCCACGAGAAGGGCACCTGCAAACAAGATCTTCTTGGACATTTGTCAGCTCCTAAGACTTGTGAAGTCTGGAGCTTAACGGCCAAGCGGAGCGGTGGTTCCGCAACCGAAAACCTGCCGCAGACGAGGATCCCAAGCCGGACTTCAGGGAGGTCGATCCGCCACAAAGCTTGACCGGGATCCGTCGCGAGACCCAGGCGGCGGGAGGCCGGGAGCCTTGGGCTTCGCCCGCTTCACCGGCGCTCTATGGGCCGAGAATTGCGAACGCCCGTGTCCTGGTCGCACGAAGATTTCCGAGGCCCTTGGGGCACCGAAGGGCCCGCGCCCGCTCGACTCAGCGGCCCGTAGAACGCAATCGGGGCCGTCGATCCGGAAAATCGCAGTGGGAATACGGCGGGAATTAGGAAATCAGTACTTGCTCTGCTACAGGTGAACAATATTAAGATAGGCTTAACCCCTAAAGGCAGGGCTGTCGGAAAAGGCTTATGAGGAGTCAGGCATGAATGTGCTGGTCTTTGCTTCGCGGAAAGGCGGCTCGGGGAAGAGCACGCTCGCTGCTCACCTGGCGAGTTATATCGCCAATCCTTCACGCCCCACGTTGCTGATCGACAACGATCCGCAGGGCTCCCTGTCGCTCTGGCACAAGATCCGCAATCAGGAATACCTGGGCCTGAAGCACAACGTGCGCAACATCGCCGAGGCCATCCGGGATGCCAAGCGGGAAGGCTACGAGTGGGTTCTCGTCGACACGCCGCCGAACAAGTCGGCCATCGTGGCCGAGGCCATCAAGCAGGCCACCCTGGTGATCGTTCCGACCCGCGCGAGCCTGTTCGACATTGCGGCCCTCCAGGACACGGTCGCCATCGCCCGTGAGCACCGCAAACCCTACGCGGCGGTCATCAACGCGGCTCCGGCCAAGCACGGAGACGCAGAGGCCCACGTGGTGGCGGACGCCCGCGGCGCCCTGAACGCCCTCCAGGTTCCGGTCTGGGCCGGCCAGATCACCCACCGTCCCGAGCTGACGCTTTCGCTCGCGACCGGCGAGGGCGCACGGGAATACGATGCGAATTCACAAGGGGCGGAGGAAATCGGCCGCCTCTGGACGGCCCTGGAGCGCTCGCTGAACGCGATCCACAACACCTACAAGAAGGCCGGTGCGTCCCGGGCCGCGTAGGAAACAGTTTCATCTCGTCAGAAAGGGCGGCTCTCGGGCCGCCCTTTTTTGTTCGATCGCTCTCGGTCGCCCCTCCCGGTCGCCACCGGCACGAGGCCGATGACGGTGGGCTGAGGACCGGAAACGCAAGGGATCGCTTACGCTGCGTCGAGCGCCTGGTTCAGGTCGTCGATCAGGTCCTGCGTGTCCTCGAGACCGATGGAGAGGCGCACCACCTCCGGGCCCGCTCCGGCCTGGGTCTTTTGCTCGTCGGTGAGCTGACGATGCGTGGTCGAGGCCGGGTGGATGACCAGGGAGCGGGTGTCGCCGATATTGGCCAGGTGGGAGAACAGCTTGAGGTTCGACACGAGCTTCACGCCGGCCTCGTAGCCGCCCTTGAGGCCGAAGGTGAAGACCGCGCCGGCGCCCTTGGGGCAGTACTGCTTGGCGAGGTTGTGATAGCGGTCCGAGCGCAGGCCCGGATAGCTGACCCAGGAGATCTTGTCGTGGCCCGCCAGATGCTCGGCGACGGCGAGCGTGTTGTCCGAGTGGCGCTGCATGCGCAGCGGCAGGGTCTCGATGCCGTTGAGGATCAGGAAGGCGTTGAAGGGCGAGAGCGCCGGGCCGAGGTCGCGCAGGCCGAGCACGCGGCACGCGATGGCGAAGCCGAAATTGCCGAAGGTCTCGCCCAGAACCATGCCGGCATATTCCGGACGCGGCTTTGACAGCATGGGATAGCGGTCATCGCCGGCGAAGTTGAACGAGCCGCCGTCCACGATGAGGCCGCCGACCGAGTTGCCGTGGCCGCCGAGGAACTTGGTGGCCGAGTGCACGATGATGTCCGCGCCGTGCTCGAAGGGGCGGATCAGATAGGGGGTCGCCATCGTGTTGTCGACGATGAACGGGATGCGGTGCTTCTTGGCGATGGCCGCGATCGCCTGCAGGTCGACGATCACGCCGCCCGGATTGGCGATGGATTCGACGAAGATCGCCTTGGTTTTCGGCGTGATGGCCGCCTCGAAGGAGGACGGATCGTCCGAATCGGCCCAGACCACGTTCCAGCCGAAGTTCTTGTAGGCGTGGTTGAACTGGTTGATCGAGCCGCCATAGAGCTTGCGGGCCGCGATGAACTCGTCGCCGGGCTGGAGCAGGGTGTGGAAGGTCAGGAACTCGGCCGCATGGCCGGAGGCCACCGCCAGGGCGGCCGTTCCGCCTTCCAGGGCGGCCACGCGCTCCTCGAGGACGGAGCAGGTCGGGTTTCCGATCCGCGAATAGATGTTGCCGAACGCCTGCAGGCCGAAGAGCGATGCCGCGTGGTCCACGTCGTCGAAGACGAAAGAGGTGGTCTGATAGATCGGCGTCGCACGGGCGCCCGTCGCAGCATCGGGAGCCGCCCCAGCATGGATGGCGAGCGTGTTGAAGCCTGGCAGGCGGTCGGTCATGGTCGGACGTTCCTCAAGGATAAGAATGCGTTCTATTTAAAGAACGCCTCGTTCGTCCGTCAAGGAGCGTGTGAGGTGATCCGCTTGCCCTCAAGGCCTACGGCCGTCCCAGGATCAGGCCCCCGGATAGGGCGGCGCAGCAGGGGATGGGCATCCTCCGCGTCATCACCGGCCCTGTGCCGGTGATCCCGATTGCTTGAGGTGCGGCGCTTTTCCAATCGGGATGGCCGGCACAAGGCCGGCCATGACGGGCGGAGGGTCGGATGACGGTGAGTTGATCTGTGCGCTGTCAAAGAGCCAGCACCTGCAGGCCCGCAGCTTGCGCTGCGAGCCTTCAGGATGATCGAGGGTGGCGCGAGTGGC